>NZ_CP016353.1:6665000-6851918 GCF_002240355.1 Prauserella marina | reverse complement strand
GGTGCGTCAACGCAGGTCGATGTGGTCGACCTGCGCAGCAGGTATCCACATAGTTGTCCACAACTGTGCATCAATGTACGGCGGTCCGAGGGCACTCCATCCCGCGGGATCAAGGTACTGCCGGCCGGAGTCTCCCACCTTCCGGCGGCGTGAACGCACCCCTCGCTGAAAAACCGAGAAGAGGCACGCTAACAAGCCGTACGTGTTGCCACAAGACTCGCTTCCGGGGCAGCATTTCATGGTGTACGGCGTGTTGCCATTCGACGATCGTGCGTGGTGTTGATCAATAATGATGGCAGTCGCGCTCCGCTACTCAAGGGGCCGGTTTCGGTGTCACCGGGACAGGTGCGTACCCTCGTAAGGTCTGCCGCTGATCGCGGGCTCGTTTGCCTGCCCACCTGACTTTCATTGTGGCGAGGAGTTCAGGCAAAGGTGGAGCCGCACGTCAGTGGGTGACATGACGAGCAGACGTTGAGACCAGGAGAACTGAGCCGTGAGCAAGGGCAAGCGCACCTTTCAGCCGAACAACCGCCGTCGCGCGCGGACCCATGGGTTCCGGCTGCGGATGCGCACGCGGGCGGGTCGAGCCATTTTGGCGGCACGTCGTCGTAAGGGCCGTCAGCAGCTGTCCGCCTGACTTCGTCACCTGCGAGGCGCGGCGTGCTACCGACTGACGCCCGTCTTCGGCGGAGTGAGGAGTTCCGTGCGGTAATGCGCGGCGGTGCCCGGGCAGGGCGCCGCCGCCTTGTGCTGCACGCGCTCACCGATAGCGGTGAGCGAACGAAGGCGGGATTCGTAGTGAGCAAAGCCGTAGGCAATTCGGTGGTTCGTCATCGAGTCACCCGACGCCTACGGCATCTTGTGCGCGCCAGGCTCGGAACCTTGCCGGCCGGGAGCGCGTTGGTCGTTCGGGCACTTCCACCCGCGGCAACCGCGACGAGTGCCGAGCTGGGCTCGGACCTTGACGCCGCGCTGCGACGATTGAGCCTTTCATCGTCCGCCCGCCACGACCATGGACCAGCGGTGTGAGTAACGAGCAAATGGCCGGCAATGAGACGGCCGAGACCCAAGAGCCGACCCGTCCGCCACGGCCGACGCCGGTCGCCTGGGTGCTGCTGCTCCCCATCCGCTTCTATCGCAAGGCCATCTCCCCATTTCTTCCCCCGATGTGCCGGTTCTACCCGAGCTGTAGCACCTACGCGGCCGAGGCGCTGACGCGGCACGGAGCCGCTCGCGGTACCTATCTCGCCGTGCGCAGGTTGTTGCGGTGCGGTCCGTGGACCCCGCCGGGGCGAGACCCCGTGCCGGAGAAGTTCAGCTTCCGGCGCCAAAGCCCTGGTATGTCTACCGAGGAGTAGCTCAGTGCTCGACTTTATCTACTACCCTGTGTCGTTCATCTTGTGGTGTTGGCACAAGGTCTTCGGTTTCGTCTTCGGTGCGGATAACGCGATTGCCTGGATCCTCGGCATCATCTTCCTGACCTTCACGGTCCGCGGCATCATGTTCAAGCCGTTCGTGAAGCAAGTCCGGTCGATGAAGAAGATGCAGGACTTCGCGCCGGAGATCAAGAAGGTCCAGAAGAAGTACGCGAACGACCGCCAACGGCAGGCGCAAGAAATGCAGCGCCTTCAGCGGGAGCACGGGGTCAACCCGCTGGGTAGCTGCCTACCGATGCTGTTGCAGATCCCGGTCTTCATCGGTCTGAACCACGTGCTCCGGATGTTCGCGCCGGGGAAGGAAAGCAACTACTTCTTCGACGCGGAGGGTGTCCGCTCCTACGTCGACGCCAAGATTTTCGGTGTCAACCTGGGTGACGCCATCAACCACGTCTCCGCTCTTGGCGGCGGTGCAGCGGCGGCGGATCCCGGCTGGCACTGGCACGTCGCCCCCGTCGCGATCCCGTTGATGATCATCGCGAGCGTCGCGACCCACTTCACGGCACGGCACTCGGTCGCACGGCAGAACCCGGCCTCGGCCACCGCGCAGACCGCGATGATGAACAAGCTGACCCTGTGGATCTTCCCCGGCGGTGTCCTCATCTTCGGCGCCTTCTTCCCCGTCGGTCTGTTGATCTACTGGCTCGCCAACAACGGCTGGACCTTGATGCAGCAGCGGCTCGTCTACACGCGCATCGACAAGGAAGAGGAAGCGAAGAAGGCCGAGGCCAAGGAGAAGCGCGCCAACCTCGGCCCGAAGCCCGGCCAGAAGCCGAAGCCCGGACAGAAACCTCAGGTGGGGCAGAAGCCGAAGCAGAACGCCACCCAGCAGGCGGACGAGACCACGCCGGACGACGAGGGACAGAAACCGGCTCCCAAGAGCGGCGGACAGGGATCCGCGAAGAACGGCAAGAACGTGAAGAGTGGCAGCGGCACGCGCGGAGGCGCCTGGGCCAAGAACGGTGGCAACCAGCAGCGCCCGGTCACCCAAGGCAAGAAGACACAGGGACGCAAGCGGCGCTGACGCCCTCGCGTTGAGAGGAGAACGACATGTCGGAAACCGCCGAGGTTATTGGCGCCGAACAACAGAGGGCCGACGAGGGCTCGAACGTGGAGGAAGCTGAGGAGCAGAGCGCTACCGAGTCGAAGAGTTCCGACGACGATGTGCTCGTTCAGGAGGGCGACATCGCTGGGGACTACCTGGAGCGGCTCCTCGACATCCTGGACTACGACGGCGACATCGATCTCGACGTCGAGGCGGGCAGGGCGATCGTCAGCATCGACGGCGGCGAGGACCTGGACAAGCTTGTCGGAACCCGTGGCAACGTTCTCGAATCCCTTCAGGAGCTGACCCGGCTGGCGGTTCAGCAAGAGACCGGTAGTCGCAGCAGGCTCATGTTGGACATCGCGGGTTGGCGCGCGGCTCGAAGGGAAGAGCTACGCGAACTGGGTCGGTCCACCGCGGAGTCGGTGGCGGCTTCTGGTGAGCGCACTCGATTGCAGCCGATGAGCCCGTTCGAGCGGAAGGTCGTTCACGACGCGGTCGCCGGCGTCGACGGCGTTACGAGCGAGAGCGAGGGCGAGGAGCCCAAGCGTCGCGTGGTGGTGCTCCCCGAGTAAGCACTCCCCTTTCGTTGAGCGGCCCACCGGATTCCGGTGGGCCGCTTTTTTGTGTCCGAGTTTCACGTGAAACTCAGGTCGGCGACGAGAGTGACAGTGGACTTCTCCACATCTGCGGACTGTCGCGTCGCGTTCGCGTCGGCATCGGGGAGAATCGACCAGGGCTCGTTCCACGTGAAACAGCGAGCCTGAGGAGGAGTGGTTCAGTGGACTTGGACGGATCGGAGTCCGCCGCTCCGGCGGCAGCGTCCACCATCTTCGGAGACCGGCTGAAACTGGCCGAGCAGTACGTTGATCTTCTGGAGCGACACGGCGTCGAGCGAGGACTTATCGGGCCCCGCGAAGTTGATCGCTTGTGGGATCGGCACGTACTGAACTCCGCTGTCATCGGTGAGGTGATTCCGGAAGGCGCGCGAGTTGTCGATGTCGGATCCGGCGCGGGACTCCCCGGAGTGCCGCTCGCCATCAGCAGGCCAGATCTCGATATCGTGCTACTGGAACCGATGGCGCGGCGGGTCGACTGGCTGACAGAGGTGTCCGAGACGCTTTCTCTGTCGTTGACGGTTCTGCGTGGTCGAGCCGAAGAGAAGCAGGTGCGCGACCGAGTAGGTCTTGCCGATGTCGTGACCGCTCGCGCGGTAGCTCCCCTAGCTCGGTTGGCCGGTTGGTGTCTTCCTCTGGTGCGACCGAAGGGCAGCCTGGTGGCGTTGAAGGGCGCGAGTGCCCAGGACGAGATCGAGCGCGATCGAGTCGCGATCGCGAAGGCAGGTGGCGACGCGCCATCGCTGACAATGTGTGGCTCCGGCGTGCTGGATACGCCGACCACGGTGGTGCTGATCGAACGCACCGAGAAGCGCAAGACCGCGCGGTCTCGACGGCAGGCCGGTGCGCGTTCGAGATGAAAGGATTGGCCGAGCGAATGACGATCTGTACGGAGCGGCGAATGTTCCACGTGAAACGGTGCACCAGGCGAGGCGGCGCGGGAAGGGGCACTCGGTGAATCCTCCCCGTGAGATGAGCGCGGAGCGCGGTCTCGGTTGGACCCCTATCGCCGAGGAAGCCGAGCGTGCCGCGCGCGTCCTTCACCCCGACGCGAACGCGATGCCCCGCCCGACCCGGCGCCGGGTGCTGACCGTCGCCAACCAGAAGGGCGGCGTCGGCAAAACGACCAGCACGGTCAACCTTGCCGCAGGGCTCGCGCTTCATGGGCTCAAAACACTCGTCATCGATCTCGACCCGCAGGGCAATGCCAGCACCGCGCTCGATGTCGATCACCGCTCCGGCACGCCCTCGGTCTACGAGATGCTCATTG
Source organism: Prauserella marina (assembly GCF_002240355.1). Taxonomy (GTDB): domain Bacteria; phylum Actinomycetota; class Actinomycetes; order Mycobacteriales; family Pseudonocardiaceae; genus Prauserella_A; species Prauserella_A marina. The sequence goes on along the minus strand of NZ_CP016353.1, from coordinate 6,847,550 downwards.
GCGAGGTGTCCCTTGTCGACGCGACCCAGGTGAGCAGCCAGTCCCCCAACCTGATGTGCGTACCGGCGACCATCGACCTGGCCGGCGCCGAGATCGAGCTCGTGTCGATGGCGTCCCGTGAGTCGCGGCTCAAGGAGGCGCTGTCCAAGGAAGCGCTCGACGAGCTCGGCGTCGACTACGTCTTCGTGGATTGCCCGCCCTCGCTCGGCCTGCTCACGGTGAACGCTCTGTCGGCGGCGTACGAGGTGCTCATCCCGATCCAGTGCGAGTACTACGCGCTGGAAGGTCTCGGCCAACTCCTGAGCAACATCGAGCTGGTTCAGAAGCACCTCAATCCCGCGCTCGTGGTCTCGACGATCCTGCTGACGATGTACGACGGGCGCACCAAGCTCGCCGATCAAGTGACGCAGGAGGTACGCAATCACTTCGGTGACGTGGTGCTCAAGACGATCATTCCGCGCAGCGTGAAGGTCTCCGAGGCGCCAGGCTATGGCCAGTCCGTGCTGGCTTACGACCCCGGTTCTCGGGGCGCCATGAGTTATGTCGACGCGGCTCGGGAAGTTGCCGAGCGTGGAGCGAGGGGACAGAGATGAGCGAACGCAGGGGTGGTCTTGGTCGCGGGTTAGCCGCGCTGATTCCCACTGGGCCGGTGAGTTCTGAGGAAGTCGTCACCGCGGAGGTGAAGATCGACCAGACCGCTGTTCCTGCTCCCCCGCCCGGCGACTGGTTCGCCGCCAACGGTGCGATCAAGGGGCACGGGGGCGAGGTCGCTGGTGCGGTCTACCGCGAGGTGCCGATCAGCTCGATCAAGGCGAATCCGAAGCAGCCGAGGCAGGTCTTCGACGAGGAAGCGCTGGCCGAGCTGGAGCACTCGATCCGTGAGTTCGGCCTGATGCAGCCGATCGTCGTCAGGCAATTGCCGGGCGACGAGTACGAGCTCGTCATGGGTGAGCGCAGGCTTCGGGCATCTCAGCAGGCCGAGCTCGAACTCATTCCCGCGATCGTCAGGCAGACCGCCGACGAGGCGATGCTGCGGGACGCCTTGCTGGAGAACATCCACCGGGTTCAGCTCAACCCGCTCGAAGAAGCGGCCGCCTACCAACAGCTTCTCGACGAGTTTGACGTGACCCACGAGGAACTGGCCTCGCGGATCGGCAGGAGCAGGCCGGTCATCACCAACACGATCCGGCTGCTCCGGCTCCCCCTCCCCGTACAGCGAAGGGTGGCCGCCGGGGTGCTGTCGGCAGGGCACGCGCGGGCATTGCTGTCGTTGGACGAGCCGGAAGCCCAAGAGGAACTGGCGGCGAGGATCGTCGCCGAGGGACTCTCGGTCAGAGCTACCGAGGAGGCGGTGACGCTCGCGAAGGGTGCGGCGAAACCGAAGCAGAAGGCACCGGCCCGCAAGCCGATGCAGGCGCCGGGGCTTCAAGATCTCGCCGAGCGGCTGTCGGATTCCTTCGACACGAGAGTCAAAGTCGACCTTGGTCGTCGTAAAGGGCGGATCGTCGTCGAGTTCGGCTCGGTCGACGATCTCGAACGCATTGTCGGCCTCATGGACCCGAACAAGACAAATCAGGCACAAATAACCGATGACCAATGACACCAGGTCATTTCGTCACGGTGATGATTTAGGAAAGTGCGCCGATCAGCTCCCGCGCTCCACCGCGCGGGAGATCAGGCCGGAGAAAACTGCGCCGAGCGACGTCCCGTCCGCTTCCAACGCCATCGGCACCGTCGAGGTCTCGGTCAGTCCCGGTGAGGAGTTGACTTCGAGGAAGTACACGGTGCCGTCCGAGGCGACGATCGCGTCGGTGCGGGAGATGTCGCGCAAGCCCAGCAATCGGTGGGCACCGACGGCGAGTTCACCGACCGCCTTCACCGTCTCCTCGGAAAGCCTGGCAGGCGTGAAGAAATCGGTGAGCCCCGCCGTGTAGCGAGCGGTGTAGTCGTACACGCCGTTTTCCGGCACGATCTCGACGGCTGGCAGCGCCCGAGGACCAGCCTCCCCTTCGAGTACCGTCACCGCGACCTCGACGCCGTCGATGAACCGCTCGGCCAGGACGGTGTCGCCGTAGGCAAAGCACCCCACCATGGCGGCGGGAAGCTCCGCGGCATTCCGGACCACCTGGGTGCCGAGTGCCGAACCGCCTTCGTCCGGCTTGAGCATCAGCGGGAGACCGAGCCGGTCGACGATCGCGTCGAGTACCGCCTGCGCGCCCAGCTCGCGGAAGGTGCTGTGCGGCAGGACGATCCAATCGGGTGTGGCGAAGTCCGCGCCCGCGACGAGCGCCTTGGCGATGGGCTTGTCCCATGCCTTGCGGCAACTGCGCGAACTGGTGCCCACGAACGGAACTCCGAGCATTTCCAACACCGATTGCACGGAGCCGTTCTCGCCTTCTCCCCCGTGCAACGCGATGACCGCGGCGTCGGGTCGCTCGTCCCGCAGCCTGGCCACGAGACCCGAATCGGTGTCCCACTCGTCGACCGTGATGCCCTGGTCGCGAAGTGCGACGGAAAGCCTGCGTCCTGACCGCAGCGAGACGTCACGCTCGTGCGAGAGACCGCCTGCAAGCACGGCGACAGTGGGTTCGGGCACGGCGAAACTCCTCGGTGCTGGAAACGCTGAAAGTACGAAAATCCTTGCGTGGCAAGGCAATCCGGTCAGGCTGTGTCGGGTCCGGGAAACTGCGGTCCGGAAACGGCACGAGTGGTGCCGCTGCCGAAGGTCCGCATGAGGTCCATTTCGGACTCAAGGACACCGGCGAGCCTGCGTACGCCTTCCCGAATCCGTTCCGGAGTGGGATAGCAGTAGGAAAGCCGCATCTGCCTGCTGCCGAAACCGTCGGCGTAGAAACCGGTTCCGGACGCGTACGCGACCCTTGCCGTGACCGCACGCGCGAGCATGGCTTTGGTGTCGACGCCCTCGGGAACCGTGACCCAGACATAGAAACCGCCGTCGGGCCGGGTCCACGTGCAGCCCGCGGGGAGGTGCTGTTCGAGCGCCGACAACATGGCGTCGCGACGTTCCCTGTAGTTCTCGCGGAAGGTCTTGACCTGGCCCTTCCAGTCATGCGTTGCCAGATAACGGGAAACGACGAGCTGGTTGAGCGTCGGTGGGCACAGCGTCGCCGATTCGGCGGCCAGCACGAGCTTCTCGCGAACCGCGTGAGGGGCGAGCACCCACCCGACGCGGAGGCCGGAGGCGAAGGTCTTCGAGAACGACCCGAGGTAAACCACGTTGTCCGGGTCCATCGAGCGCAGCGCTGGATAGGTCTGACCGTCGAAACCGAGCAGGCCGTAGGGGTTGTCCTCGACGACAAGGACGTCGTTTTCCCTACAGATCTCAAGGATCTCGGCACGCCGTTCGACCGCGAGCGTCACGCCTGCCGGGTTGTGGAAGTTCGGGATGGTGTAGAGGAACTTCACTCGTTTGCCCTGGCTCTTGGCGTGCGCGAGCGCTGCCCTCAGAGTCTCGGGGACCAGCCCGTCGTCGTCCATCGCGACGTGCACGACCTTGGCCTGATACGCGGCGAACGAACCGAGAGCACCGACGTAGGAAGGACCTTCCGCGATCACGACGTCGCCGGGATCGCAGAACAGCCGGGTCACCATGTCGAGGCCCATTTGCGAGCCAACAGTGACGACGACGTCGTCGGGATGACCGGTGATGCCTTCCATCGCCATGACGTCGCAAATCTGCTCACGCAGTGTCGGGACGCCGTGCGCGGAGCCGTATTGCAGCGCCACTAGACCGTCTTCGGCGATGAGCTCCGCCATCTGGCCCGAGAGCGAGTCGAGGGGCAGTGCAGCGAGGTTGGGCATGCCGCCTGCCAGTGAGACGACCTCTGGCCTGCTGGCGACCGCGAACAACGCTCGGATCTCCGACGCCGTCATTCCCGCCGTGCGCGCGGCGTAGCGGTCGAGGTGAGGGTCGAGGTTGTGGCGGCCGGGCTCCGACCCCTGTCTGTGCTCCGGTGGCTGAGCGGCATTCATCGCATACTTCTGTCTGCTTCGAAAAGCGCGTCGGCAGTTGGTCGATCTACCAGTAGGTAGACCCCAATGAGTGTAACGTCAGTCAGTTGGGCCACTCCCCGCTTTCCGCCGCTTGTCACATCGGCCTATGCTTTGCTGGCCTTCGCGGCGCTGTCTCGCGCGCGTCGGCGCAAGATCGATAGTCGTGTTTTCCAGGGGAGGTCGGGTGTCGCGACGCATTGTGGGCGTCACGCTGGACAACCTGGAGCAGCTTCCGGTGCAGTGTCGGCGCTGCGTCTACTGGGAACTGGCTCCGCACCTGCGGGAGCAAGCGGCCGAGTTCGGCGAGACCGAAGTCGAGAAGGAAGCGTGGGTGTCCGGCGTCCTGCTGGAATGGGGTTCGTGCGGCCGGATCATCCACAGTGGCAATCTGCCGGTCGGCTTCGTGCTCTACGCGCCACCGAGTGCCGTTCCGAGGGCGGATGCTTTCCCGACCTCTCCACCGAGTGCCGACGCGGTGCTGCTGACGTCCTTCCACGTTGCCCCTGAGTTCCGCGGTGGCGGCCTCGGCAGGCTTCTGGTGCAGGCGGTTGCCAAAGACCTCACGCGGCGCGGTGTACGGGCCATTGAGGCGTTCGGTGACGCGCGGCCGGACGAGGCGAGTGACGAGCACACGTGTGTTGTGCCCTCGACCTTCCTCCAGAGCGTCGGGTTCAAGACGGTGCGCCCTCACCCCCGCTGGCCGAGGTTGCGCCTTGAGCTGCGCTCGGCGATCTCGTGGAAGGAAGACGTCGAGGCCGCGCTTGAGAAGCTGCTCGGCCAGGTCACCATCACCACGGCGACCCCGGAGAACGCCCGAGCCTGACCCAGTTATCCACAGATCTGTGCACAACTGCCCCGGTTATCCACAACCGGGGCAGTTTTCTTGGGGATTTCTTGTGGGTATCGCTGGGGACTACCCGTGGACTACTCGGCTTTCGCCAGCTCGTGGGCCAGTACGTCGGCGAACGTAAAAGTGCCTGTGGGCTGATCGTTTTCGCCGAGCAGGTACAGGCGCTTGACCGCGATGAGGATGCCTTCGGCGACGATATCGCGGAACGCGGGGTCGGAGAGGCGCACTCGGTCGTCGTGGTTGGTCAGGTAGCCGATCTCGACCCGGACGGCAGGGCAGCGAGTCCGGGTGAAGATCTCCCAGGTCTTCGGGTGGGTGCGGCAGTCGCGCAGCCCTGTCCTCGCGGCCAGCTCGCGCTGGATGTAGCCGGCAAGCAGTTCACCGACCGTCGACGTCGTGCCGTTGCCCGTCCCGAAATGGAAGCTCGCGACTCCCTGCGCGTAGGGCGAGCGATTGCCGTCGCTGTGCAGCGAGAGGAAGAGGTCCGCTCCCGCGTCGTTGGCGAATTGGGCCCTTTCGAGTTCGGAAGGGCTGTGCGCGGGACCGCGCGAGATAAGTGCCTCCATGCCGGTGGCCTTCATCCGGCCTTCCAGCCTGCGCGCGAGGTCCCATGCGATATCCGCTTCGCGAACGTTGTCGACAGTGACGCCGAGATCGTCGCCGCCGTGCCCCGGGTCGATCACGATGCGCTTGCCACGCAGGCGTGGGCCTGCCCTGCGCACCTGCTCCTGTTCGCGGAGGAACACCGGGCGTCCACCACGGGCCCGCGGAGACAGCTGGCGCAGTGCCCTGACGGTTGCCGCACCGCAGATGCCGTCGACGACGAGGCCGTAGTCGCGCTGGAAATTGCGCAGCGCGTGCTCGGTCTGGGGGCCGAACCCGCCGTCGGGCCTGCCCGCGTCGTAGCCGAGTTCGGTCAGCCGTTCCTGGAGCGCGAAGACGTCGTCGCCGTGTACTGGCGAGGAGATCAGGTAGGCGAGCGGCCTGCTGCCGAGGTGGTAGCTGGAGCCGCGCAGCGCACGATAGGTGGCAGGTCCGACGATGCCATCCGTGATCAGGCCCCTGCGCTGCTGAAACGCGCGAACGGCGTGTTCGACGACGGCATCGAATGCGCCGTAGCCGTCGGATCCGTCCCCAGGGGGAAGCAGATCGAGGCCAGAGAGCATGGACCTGACTTCGGCGACCTCCGGTCCGGTGTCGCCGCGGCGGAGTACCCGCATGCACTCCTCGCTCTTCCTTGGGCACCTAGGTCGCGTCCGACAAACCCTCAGTCGGCTGCGCGGGGCCAGCGTGGCCCCTCGCAGCGTTGTCGGAAAGCCCGAGTACGACCCGGTACGAGGGCTTCCCTCCGCCTTGCGAGGAATCAAACACGACCTAGTGCGTTCGATGCTGTGCAAATTGACTACAGAGCCCAGCGGCTCCGTGTCCCCTATTGTGCCTTGCGAACTCTGTGTGAGCGCGTAGGCCCACTGCGTGCGTCATCGGGCCTGGCCCGGCCGCACAATGAAAGGCCCGAGGACGCGCGACGGGCGTGCCCCCGGGCCTTCTCAGCGCGAATCGCCGATCAGAGGACGTCGGCCAGGTCGGAGAGCAGTGCGTTCTTCGGCTTCGCCCCGACGATCTGCTTGACCGGTTTGCCACCCTGGAAAAGGATCAGCGTGGGAACCGACATCACCTGGTAGTCACGGGGGGTTCCCGGGTTCTGGTCGATGTCGAGTTTCGCGATCGTGATCTTGTCCTTGTGCTCGGAAGCGATCTCCTCAAGCACGGGTGCGACCATCTTGCACGGGCCGCACCAGGTCGCCCAGAAGTCAACGAGGACAGGCTTGTCGCTGGCGAGCACGTCGTCGGCGAAGCTCTTGTCGGTCACCTGCACGGTGTCGGTCATCAGTTTCTTCTCCTGTCGTGTTCTGACCTGGACGATCAGTTGACGCCGGCCGCGTACCCGCCGCCGACCAGTTCGGATGCTTCGTGGGCCTGCGCGACGTCGGCGTGTTCAGCCAGCCAGCGCTCGGCGTCGATCGCGGCGGTGCAGCCGCTGCCCGCGGCCGTGATGGCCTGCCGGTAGGTCCTGTCGACGAGGTCACCGGCCGCGAAAACACCGTCGATGTTGGTGTAGGAGCTGCGGCCCTGCGTCACCACGTAGCCCTCGTCGTCGAGGTCGACCTGACCTCGGACGAGTTCGCTGCGCGGATCGTGTCCAATGGCGACGAAAAAGCCGCTGACATCCAGCGTCGAGTCCTCGCCGGTCACCGTGTCCTTTAGCCGAAGGCCCGCGACCTTGCCGTCACCGAGGACCTCGCTGATCTGCGAGTTCAGCTTCCACCGGATCTTCTCGTTCGCGCGCGCCCGCTCCAGCATGATCTTCGATGCACGGAACTCTTCCCTGCGGTGCACGATGGTCACGCTCTTGGCGAACTTGGTGAGGAACGTCGCCTCCTCCATCGCCGAATCACCGCCGCCGACAACGGCGATGTCGTGGTCGCGGAAGAAGAAGCCGTCACACGTCGCGCATGAGGACACCCCACGGCCGAGCAGTTCCTGCTCACCAGGGACGCCCAGGTAGCGCGCGGCGGCACCCATTGCCAGCACGACGGCCTTTGCCGCGTACTGCTTGCCGTTGGCCGTGACGTACTTGACGGGCCCGGTGAGGTCGACCGCCTCGACGTCCTCGGTACGGAGGTCGGCGCCGAACACCTTGGCCTGCTCGCGCATCTCGTCCATCAGCTCCGGGCCCTGGATGCCCGCGCGGAAACCGGGGTAGTTCTCGACCTCGGTGGTGGTCATCAGCGCACCACCGAACTGGGAACCCTCGAACACCAATGGCTCCAACTGGGCACGAGCGGCATACACCGCGGCCGTATACCCAGCGGGACCCGATCCGACAATGATCAGGTTCCGAATGTCCTGTGCAGCCACCCGTGACCTCCGCTTCGACAACGCCTGCTTACCAGGGTCAACACGATGGTAGGTGCGCGTGTTCCCGGCCTGCCGGGCGCCGCCGATAAAAAGGGCCGGTCCTTCCATGGTGTGGAAGGACCGGCCCCGTGAACCAGAATTTGTACCGCTGTGCTCTACCGGCCGATGACCTCGTCCTTGAGCAGGCCAGGGTTTCCTGGACCGCATTCGGGCGACAACGCGATGAGCCGGTACTGAGCCAGCTCCCCGGTGGTGTAGAGCACGATGAGGGCTTCTTGGCCGTCGATGGTCGCGGGACGGAACCCGACCGGCTTCACGGCCGGATCGATACCGTTTGCCTCGACACAGGCCGCCAGCCGCTGTTGATCCCCAACCGGCCCGAAGTCGCGGACCCCGTTGATCTCACCGAGCGCACTGCCGAGATTGTCACTTTGCAGTGCGAGTGGTGCCTCACTGTCCGCCTGCCCGCTGTCCGAAGGTGCGGGTTCGGCGACGCCCCCAGTTTGTTCCTGCGCGCCGGGCACCGTAATGACGACCGCGGCGACCACGGCCGCCGCGGCGGCCAGGAAGCCCGCCCCCCAGCCCGCACGCTTGTTCCTGCGCTTGCGAGCAACGTCGATACTCACGACGTTCGAGTCACGTGCGTTGCTTTCCTGCGTGATCGCCGCTTCGATCCTTGCCGCCACGTCGGCCGGCATCGGTTCGATCGGCGCGGCGGTAAGACTGGCGAGATCGGCACTCGTCGCATCGAGCGCCTCGATGATCGCGCGTGCTTCAGGATCCGCGTTGACTCTCGGCCACAATTCGGCCGCTTCGCGTTCGCTGAGTACACCGGCATGCAGGTCGGCGAGCACATCGACAGACCACGGGGGGCCGACTGCCCCGCCCAACCCCCTGCCTTCGTCCGTCATCGTCCCTCCCCGTTTTTGCGTTCGTGAGTTGGGACGTCACCGTGAGAGTCGGGGTTCCGCAGATGGGCGAGAAGTTTGGCCAGTTTGGCGCGTCCTCTAGCACATCTGCTCTTGACTGTTCCCTCGGCGATATTCAGCATTTTCGCCGTTTCGGCAACGGAGTAACCCTCGACGTCGACCAGCACGATCGGGACCCGTTGTTCCTCGGGTAGTTGCGCGAGCGCTTCCTTGATCACCAGCCGGGTTTCCCGCTCCGCGATCGAGTCACGGGGCATGGCGGGCTCGTTGTGGCCCTGTTCCGGCAGCGGCACCGTCGGACGGGCCTGTCGCCTGCGGACCCTGTCGAGGCAGGCGTTGACGACGATCCGGTGCAGCCAGGTGGTGACCTGCGACTCCGCCCGGAAATTGGCGGCAGCCCTGAACGCCGAGATGAACGCCTCTTGTAAGGCGTCGGCGGCTTCCTCGGGGTCGCGCACCGTGCGGAGGGCAACGGCCCACATCCTGTCGCGGTGCCGCTTGACCAACTCGTTGAAGGCGTGTGGATCCCCTGCGGTATGCGCCGCTATGAGATCGGCATCAGTGGGAGCTGCTGCTGCGGTCACGGGCAAAGAGTACTAACAGGTTTGGCTTTGTCACCCGGCAGGCAGGAAGGTCAGCTCGCCGAACTCGGACGTGAACTCCGGTTCCTCGCCCGACAGATAGGTGATCCAGACGATGACGTACTCCGTCGAGGTCGGTTGCCGCAGCGAGACTTCGGTCTTCACGTCCTTCAGCTCTCCCGAGCCGAGGACGTTCGTCGTGTCGAGGTCGGGGTTCGCGCTGTCCGCCGACCTGATCTCGACCTTCGTACCAGGGCTGTCGGCCGTGATCTCGACCTTTGCGAGGTCGATCGGTTGGTCGAACGTGGCGACGAGGCCGACGCCCGACTTGAAGGTGGGGAACTGCTGCCGGTAGTCGTCCGTGCTCCACACCGTGGCGGGGTCGCCGTCGATCGCCTTGTCGGCGTCGGCGACGCTGTCGCCTTCGCCCTCGGGGTTGTAGACCGTGATCTCGGCAGGCGCGACCGGGTCGCCCGTGCCGGTCGCCGGCGGCGGCGCCGAATTGGCAGGTGGCGGTTGTTGCTGCTGCTCGCTCGCGGGCGGATCGGCGAGGTTGACCTCGGGGCCGCTGGTCTCGGAGTCGTTCTGGAAGAAGCTGATGGCCATCATGCCCAGCCAGGCGAGGATGCCGACGGCCGCGATGACGAGCACGGTCACCCCGAGCGCGAGTTTGCGTCTCCGCGCCGCGTCCTTGACCGGCCGTTTGGTTGTCCAGACCGTTCCGTCGGGGTCGACGGGCGGTGGTTCCTTGCTGATGTACTGCGTGCGCTCGGCGGCTTCGGCGGCCTGGTCCAGCACTCGCAGGATGGCGGCGCTGGTGCGGATGCCGCCCTGTCCGCCGTCCTCGATCGTGCGAACGGCCAGCGCGGAGAGCTCCTGCGGAACGCGCGGTTCGAGTGAACGGGGCGGAACGAGCCTTCCCGCCGGTGACCTCGGAGCCGCTGGAAGAGCTGGTGGTCCGCCCTGGAGCGCCCACCTTCCGGTGAGCAGCAGGTACAGGATGGCGCCGAGCGCTTTCACGTCGTCGCGCAGTGTCGCGTCGGGAAGCGGGCCTGGGAACGCGAGGCGCAACCGTCCGTCAGGGGTGAGCCTCAGCCGCTGCGGGTGGTCCAGTCCGAGTACGAGTCCTGATTGGTGTGCTTGCTCGACGGCCTCGGCGAGCGCCTGCACCATGCGGGCCGCGGTTCCCGGATCGACGGGCTTCTCGGCGACGAGGTCGATGAGGTCTGTACCTTTTGTCCATTCCGCGACGACGATGCCGAGCAGACCCTCGCTGGAGGAGATGCCGTTGCCGAGGCTGAGCACGTCGAGCACCCTCGCCACGCCTGCGTGGTTGAACTTTGCCGCGTGCGCGGCGCGTTCGAGGGTTCGCCTGCCGAGCCGGGCAGCCTCCGCGTCAGCGGGATCGCCGACCAGCATGGTCAGCGCGACATCCCTGCGGAGCTGGCCGTCCCGGGCGCGCCAGAGATGAGCTCCCGCGCGCTCGTCGATCCCGAACTGAGCAAGCAACCGGTAACGGCCGTCGCCGACGACCCCTCCGGGTGCCAGCGATCCACCCCGTGTACTCGTGGACACTCGGGTCGGACCCCCTGCCTTGTTCGCCTCTCGTTCTCGCCATGAGGGTACGTGAACAACGGGTGGGTTCGTGCGGCATCCGGGCCACGGCCGTTCAACCTCGACCGATCATCCGGGTGATTCTGTTGGTCACCGGTGTCAGTTCGTCGACCTTCAGGGCGATCAGAACGCCGAACGACACCCCGATTCCGACGATGCCTTGCAGGAACAGTTTGATCCACGCGCCGACGACCGGACCGAACATGTCGGGGACCAGCATGCCGACGCCCACGGCGGCGAGAGAGCCGAGTCCGCTCGCGACGACGGTGAACAGGATGACCCCGAGCACCCGCTTGCTGCGCAGGTTGCCGAGTTTGACCCACAACCAGACCTGCCCGAGCACGGCGCCGACCACGAACACGAGTGAACTGACGAGCATCACGCCGAGCACCACGTTGACCGGATCGAGCAGTGCGGCGGCGAGATAGAGCAGCGGGATCTTGACCGCCGTCATCACCAGCATGATCAACGTCGGCGTTCGCGAGTCCTTCATCGCGTAGAACACCCGCATCTGGAGCATGACCAGCGCGTAGGGAACGAGGCCGAACGCGGAGACCGCAAGCGCTTGCCCCAGCCGTTCCGCGTCCTCGACCGAGCCCTTGCCGAGCGCGAACAGCGCGACACCGATCGAGGTACCCGCGACGGCCATCACCGCGGAGACGGGCAGCAGCATGAGCGTGGTGAGCCGGGAGCCGTAGGAAAGGTCGCCGATGAGCTTGCGGTACTCGCCGTCGGCTGCCGCCCTGCTCATCTTGGGCATGAGCGCCGTGAGCAGCGAGACCCCGATGACGCCGTAGGGCAACTGGAACAGCAGCCATGCGTTCGAATAGATCGACGCACCACCTGCCGCGCCCGCGGTGAGCACCCTCGTGTTGACGACCATGCCGATCTGGCTGATCACCACGTACCCGAGGATCCACAGCGCGAGGCCACCGAACTCCTTGAGCCGCTCGTCGATGCCCCAGCGCCACTTGAACGTGAAGCCGGACCGCCGCAACGCGGGGAACAGGAACAGCGCCTGGGCGACCATGGCCGCGAGCACACCGATGCCGAGCACGAGCACCTGCGGGTCCGACATCTGCGTCGGGATGATCGTCGGGTCGCCTGGCACGAGCGCGAAAATCCCGATGGTCACGAAGATGACGAGGTTGTTCACGACCGGAGCCCACTGCGCGGGGCCGAAGATCTGCTTGGCGTTGAGGATCGCCGACAGCACGGCGAAAAGACCGTAGAACAGCAGCCCTGGCAGCAGCAGGTAGGCGAACCAGGTCGCCAGCTCAGGATTGGCGTGGCCCGTGTCGTCCATCAGCAGGCCGGTCAGCCACGGCGCGAACGCCGTGGAGACGATGGTGCCGAGGCCGAGCACGGTCACGGCCATGGTCAGCAACCGCTGGGTATATGCCTCGCCACCGTCCTTGTCGTCCTGTGAACGGACGAGCAACGGAACGACGACACTCGTGAGTACGCCACCGAGCAGCAGCTCGTTGATGATCAGCGGCAGCGTGTTGGCGACGGTGAACGAGTCGTAGAGCACACCGAGCGTGGCGACCCACGCCAGCATCACCTTCCACGCGAACCCGGTGATCCTGCTGATCAGGGTTGCGATGGCCATGCGGCTGCTCGCCTTGGCGAGCGATGGTGCCTTCTCGGCTTCTTCCGGCCGTTCGAGCTGGACGGCCGGAAGCCGGTCGCCGATCGGCTCGGATGGGCGTGGACCGTCGAGGATCCGCGGCATCATCCGCGTCGCGAGCTCGTCGTACGGCCGCAGCACGTCGGGGTCGGCCATGGGCCAGCGCACGCCGGGGGGAACACCCCGCTCGCGCGGGATGAACATCGTCGCGTCGTTCTGCGGTGGCCGTCCCGCCGGGCGCTGGGCTTCCTGCCGCCACGGCCGCACCGGTGCCTGGCGCCGGTGCGGTTCCCGCTGCCTGCCCCTTCGCGGTGGGCCACCCTGCGGTGGTGCCTGCGCGGGAGGCTGCCCGCGTCCGGGAGGAGGGGCCTGCTGCGGTGGTGGTCCCTGTGGCGGTGGCCCCTGTGGTGGCGGGGCCTGCCTCGGCGGCGGCTTTCTCGGCTGCTGGTTCGGCGGTGGCTGGCCGGGCGGCGGCTGTGGCGACTGCGGAGGCTGGCGTGGCGGTTGTTGCCGTCCGCGCGGAGGCGGTTGCCCACGGTAACCAGGTGGTTGCCCGTTGCTCCTGGGGTCGGGCTGGCCTTCCCTCGGCTCCCGCCCCCTTTCCTGCCGAGAGCGCTGTTGGTCGGGAGGCGGTCTGCGTCCCGGATTCACCGGCGGTGCACGGTCAGGACGCGGAGGTCTCCCCGCACGCTCGGGCGGGATGCCCGGCTCTCTGTCCAACACGTGCCCAATCCGTCGGCGGTCAAGCGGTCGATTCAGGGTAATGCGCCCGTGGAGGAAACTCAGGCCCCGTTCGACTTGCGAGCCTTGACCCGGCGGTACAGCCGGTGCCCCGAAAGCAGCACCAGTGCGCCCGCCGCCGAGGCCGTGAGCACGACAGTGACGATGCCGAACTCGTTGGAGGTCAGTTCGAGGCGGGCCGTCGAACCGAGTCGAGTCCCGTCAGGTGTGGTCAACGAAACATCCACGTTGAACCGTCCGGACCGCAGTGCCTCCGTCGGAATGAGCCTCGCGTACTTGCTCCCCGCCGCGAGCGGGGTGTCCGGAATGCGGGCAGGCCGAAGCCCCGCGCTGTTCTCAAGCTGGATACGGACGGTCACTGCGACAGGCAGTGAGTTGCTCAGCGTGACGGGCAGTGGGCTGGAACCCGACGCGAGTGAGATCGGTTGGGACGGAGTCGCGACGGTGACCTGCCTGCGGAGGGCGTCGACCTGCGCCGTAGCCGTCGCGGCTGCCTTCCTGCTCAGTTCCTCGCTGCTCTGCCACGCCGTCGACGTCGCTCGGAGCACCGCGTTGTGCAACGGCCTGATGACCGTCATCGGCTCGACCTGCCGGGTCGCGTCGACCGACATCGCGGATTGCAGGTTGGCGGCGATCTCCTCGGCCGACGACAGCTCGCCGACGAAGCGGTTGGTCGCCGAAGCGGGCGGGTTCACGGTGTCGCTGCCCGCGCTCAGTGCCGCGCTGCCCTCCATGGGTGCGGCCAGCAGTTCCGCGAGCGGAGCAGGTTTCGTCATGCCTGCTCTGTTGAGGCTGTCGATCGCGTCGAGCATCGTCACCAGTTCGCTGACCGGCGCGTCCCAGCCGTGCGGCGGCGCGACGAGTACGGGGCCGGAAGGCTGCTCGGCGCCGAGCCCTCCCCGGAAGGCGAGCGTGGCGATGGCGTTCTGGGTCGCCATGTTGGGCTGGCCTGGCGGAGTCGAGGGGCTCGACGGTTCCGAAGCACGGGAGGGGCCGCCGCCGAGTGCTCTCGCGACGAGTGGGTCGTAGGTCAGCGCTTTCGCCCCAGTGCCGTCGATGACGGTCGTCGCCGAGCCCGTGTTCGCCGTCTCCAGCTGTGAAGGGTCGGTGATGAGCGTCCTGGCGCCCGCGGCGGTGGCCGCCCTCATGGCCATGTTGTCGAGCGCGCCGCCCGGCCAGACGACGCCTGCTCTCGGCTGCACGTTGAGCACGCCGAGGATGGAAGCGGTGTTGAGCGCGTCGCCGACAAGGTCGGCTTCCGTCTCGACCTTCGAGAGTGTGCTGAGGTCGGCGTCGGCGTAGGGGATCTGCACGACGCAGTGGCCGGCGACGAGTTCCCTCAGCGATTCGAGCCAGCGCGCCGCGTCGGCCCCTCCCGAGCCGTCGACGCGACCGGTCCCGGTCTGGACCTGGTACCCGCCTGCCATTGCCGACACCGTGTCGAGCAGTTCGGGATCGACGGCGAAGCACAGCGAACCGAACAACGCGGCGTCGCTTCGCTTGGCCGAGGCAGCCGCGACCAGCGCGTCGAGCCTGCCGCCAGGGGCCAGTTCCTCGGCGAGCCCGTCGTCGGAAAGGACGATCGGACCACCGTAGGGAGCGGCGACCACGCTCGGCCTCGACGACGAGATGGGCCACAACACCGAGACGTCGGTGGGGGCGCTTCCGCTCGGCGGGTCGATCACCGGCAGCAACAGGTCGACCTCGGCCAGCCGGGCCGGCCCTCCGTAGGCGGGTGTGCCGTTGACGTTGAGGAGAGCCGGATAGAGCCCGGGAGCGGTGAGCGCCAGCTCCGCTGCCGAGACGGTGATCGAGAACGAGGCCTGCTGGCCTGGGGCGAGTGTGTCGGTGACACCGACCCACTGCGAGGCCGCCGCGTCGGTGGCGGGCGGCTCGGTCAGTGCCTGGTCGACCTCGCTCTCGGTGCTCAGCGGAGCGCCGACCTGGAAGCGGGCAACGACGTCGGTGATCGGGCGGTCGCCGACATTGGTCACGGTCGCCGAAAGTCGCACCGTCTGATCCGTCGGGGTGATCATTCTCGGGCTGAGCTGGCTGACGTCGAGCTTGAGCCGGTCGGGTGCGTCAATCGGCTGGGCGAACGCGCTCTGCGCACCGAAAAGTCCCTGCGCGACCATGAAGGCCAGCGCAGCCACCAGCGCTGCGATCTTCCTTGCTGGTGAACCGGCCTCGCGCGCCTTGTTCACTCCGAGGCTCCCTCGAAAATCTCTCGTGCCTTGCGGACGAGCTTGCGCTCGTCGGCGTAGGCGAGTTTGCGCTCCAACTCCGACAGTGGAACCCAGGCCACTTCCGTGACCTCGACGTCCTCGTCGGAGAGTTCGCCGCCGGATGCCTCAAGTACGAAGTGGTGCACGGTCTTGTGCACGCGGCGACGTTCGGCGACGAACCAGTAGTCGATCGTGCCGAGCGGTTGCAGCACATGCGCGGTTATACCGGTTTCCTCCTTGACCTCTCGCATGGCCGTCTGCTCGGTCGTCTCGCCGTCTTCGATATGTCCCTTCGGCAGTGACCAGAGCAGCTTTCCCTGCCGGTCGAGCCTGCCGATCAGCACCGCGTTTTGCCTTTCGGGATCAACGACGAGTCCACCGGCTGAGGTCTCGTCGACCGTGGTCAGCCGCCTGCCGCGGCGGCGCCGGGACCGACGTCCCGGTTTTGCGCCACCGGAGCGACCGGCCGATCCAGGCATGCTGCGATGCTAGAGCAAAGGGTGACGCCGGTAGGCTGGCTTCTCGTGTCCGTGTTGATCCTCGTATGTAGTAATAGGACCATCCCGGGGGTGCGATCCTGGTGAACAACCTCACCGCTCAGCAGAACGCGGTGACCGAGCTGATGCGCATCTCACCCATTGCCGACGAACTCGCCGACCGGTTCGGCAAGGCGGGGCACAAGTTGTTCCTCGTCGGTGGAAGCGTGCGGGACGCACTGCTCGGCAGGCTTTCTCCCGATCTTGATTTCACGACCGACGCGCGGCCCGACGCCATCCAGCGGGTCGTCGCCGGATGGGCCGATGCGGTGTGGGACACCGGCATCGAGTTCGGCACGGTCGGCCTTTCGAAGCGCGGCATGACGGTGGAGATCACTACGTTCCGCGCGGATTCCTACGATCGGGTCACCCGCAATCCCGAGGTGTCGTTCGGCGACACCATCGAGGGAGATCTGGTCCGCAGGGACTTCACCGTCAACGCCATGGCGATCGATTTGTCGACGAAGAAGTTCGTCGACCCCTACGGCGGGCTCGACGCGCTCCGGCGCAAGGTGCTCGACACGCCCGCGACGCCGGAGGAGTCGTTCGCCGACGATCCGCTCCGGATGCTCAGGGCGGCGAGGTTCGCCTCGCAGTTGTCTTTCGAACCGGCGCCGAGGGTCGTCGCCGCCATGACCGACATGGCGAGCGAGATCACCAGGATCACCGCTGAGCGGGTGCAGGCCGAGCTCTCCAAACTGCTGCTCGGCGAGGAGCCGAGGCGGGGAATCGAGCTGATGGTCGGAACCGGGCTCGCGGATCACGTGCTGCCCGAGGTGCCCGGCATGCGGCTCGCGATCGACGAGCATCACCAGCACAAGGATGTCTACGAGCATTCGCTGACGGTGCTCGAACAGGCCATCGACCTCGAAAAGCGGCACGAACCGACGTCCGAGCCCGACCTCGTGTTGCGACTTGCCGCCCTTCTCCACGACATCGGCAAGCCGGACACCCGCAAGTTCGAATCCGGCGGTGGGGTGAGCTTCCATCACCACGAGGTCGTCGGGGCCAAGATGGTGCGCAAGCGTTTGCGTGCACTCAGGTATTCGAAGGACGTCATCAACGACGTCGCCCAGCTCGTGTACCTGCACCTGCGCTTTCACGGCTACGGCAAGGGCGAGTGGACCGACTCCGCCGTCCGCAGGTACGTCACGGACGCAGGCGACCTGCTGCCCCGGCTACACAAGCTCGTGCGCGCCGACTGCACCACGAGAAACCGGCGCAAGGCCATCGCGTTGCAGCGCACCTACGACGATCTCGAACAGCGCATCGCCAGGATCGCCGAGGAAGAGGACCTCGCCAAGGTGCGGCCCGACCTCGACGGCAACGAGATCATGCGGTTGCTCGGTCTCCCGCCTGGCCCGCTGGTCGGCAAGGCGTGGACCCACCTCAAGGAGGTGCGGCTCGACAGGGGGCCGCTCGACCACGACGAGGCCGTGGCCGAGCTGCGTGCCTGGGCGAGGGAACAGGGCATCGAGCCGAAGGACTAGAGATCAGTTCTTGGGCGGAACCCGCTCCAGCGCACCCGATTCGATGTGCTTGCCGATGGCGTGGGGCAGCAGGTAGCCGACGGCACCGCCCCGCAACGGGCCCCACGGCGACGTCACGCCGGTGAGCACGTGCAGTGGGCGGGCCACGCGGTAGTGGTGGATCTCGGTCTCGCGCTCGAAGGCGAGCGAGGTCTCCGCGAACGCCGTGCCCTCAGGATGCACGAGGTTGCCCGTCTCGTTGCCGAAGCGGCGCACGATGCTGTCCTCGGGCAGCACGATCATGCGCTTGCGCCGATAGAAGTGCAGTGGCGGTTCGCCGCGCAACGGGACGATCGGCCAATCCGTCGTGGTGTCCTCCTGCTTCTGGGCTTCGGCATCGGAGGTCGTCTCTGAGTCCGGCTTGCCGGGAGCGAGCAGTACGGCGCCGAGCAGCGCCTCGGCGGCATCGCGAACTCTGGTGAAGCAGCGCGGCTCCCCCGCCGTTGGCGATGCGACCTCCCAGCCTCGCTCCGTGCGGCGAAGGGACCATGCGCCGTCATCGACTCCGTGCTCGGCCAGCCTGCGCCGCAGCACCGTGAGCACTTCGCCTGCCCGCAGGTCCCGCTTTGGTTCCCTGCCTCTTTCGAGTTCGGTCAGCACGTCCCGCTCTTCGAGGTCCTCGTCGGACCGAGCCGGCCTCGGCTTTCCGACGACGTCGGCCTCCGCGGTGCGGCGCAGCAGTGATTCGACGTAGTCGGGCCGGTAGTCGCAGGCCCTGATGTGATCGAGCAGGTCAGCCTCCGGCGGCACTCCGTACTTGCGGAGATAGTGCGGAACGGCCGCGGGCCAGATCCAGGTGCCATCGGTGTGCACCGCGTCGGGGACGTTCGGAGGACCCTGCACGAAGATGTCCTGCAACAGACCAGGCCGTCCCGCGACCACGGGCGCGCGGTAGAGGTAGTTGAGGATGCGCGGGATCTCCTCCTGCGGGACCGGCGGCCTGTTGACGACCGGCTTCTCTCCTTCGACGTGGCTGTCGACGACCTTCGCCCCTCGGAAGGTGACTTCCAGCGGCCTTCCGGCCTTGGCGCTGAGCCAGACCGGTGCGTTCGTGCGCGGGTAGTAGTCGAACTCGACGTCGTAGCTGCGTGCGGTGGTGCGTCCCTCTGGAGGCAGCCGCCAATCCGGTTCGGTGTCGGTGTCGTAGTCGAAATCGAAGTCGGCTGAGGCGTCGAGCGTGAAGGTGCCCTGAAACCAGGTTCCTTTGTCCGGCTCGTACATGGCCGAACGCAACTGAGCGAAGAGCTGGCTCAGTTCGGCTGGCGCCGAGAGCGAGACGGCGACGTCACCGGCCACCGCACGTACTTCCAGTTCCGAGTAGTCCCCCACCTGCCGGAACTGTGCGCCGACCCGGTGCCAGCCCGAAGGCAGGAAGCTCAGCAGAGTCCTGCCGATGGCCCTGAGCAGAGCCTGCGTGTCACCGCTGCCGGGTTCGGTGCGAGGAGTTCCTTCCTCGGCGAAGTCGTGCCTCTCCTGCCATAGCGCGGTGAGCGTTTCCGGGTCGTCGGTCGTCGCGGTGAAGTCGACGAGGCCGAGGTCGGCGGCGAGCCGCTCGTCCCTTCCCGCCCATCGCAGGGTCAGTTCGCCGTCCTGCGATCGCGGTTCGACGCGGTACGCCTCGTCGTCGAAGAGGCAATAGGTGTGAATGCTGAACGTGGCACGGGCTTCGGCGGCGGGAACCACCTTGGCCGGTGCCCCTTGCCATTGCGCGTCGAAGTCGTCGGGCGGCTCGGCGCCCTCCGGTGCGGCGAGCAGCACCGTCTCGTCCGCCGTCGATCGCTGGGCTCGAAAAATCTGGCCGTTCCACAGCGCGTACAGCGCATCAGGGCGATCGGCCACCTCAGCTCGGTAGCGCACGCCTTCCCCCTTAGTCAGTCCCCACAGTCGCGGTTCAGATTATTGAACCTAGCGAGGCGGACGCACGCGTTTGGGTGTCGGCCGGGGAGGAACCGGCGGAGGTGCCGCGGTGTCGGATCGCACCTTTGCCTTGTCGGTGCTTTCGCGGACCACATCGAGGACGGTCCGCGCGAGAGTGCCCGGATCGGTTCTCTCGAACGCGGTCGGTGCGAACTCAAGTTCGGTGAGAGCGCCTGCGGAATCGACGGTCGCGCGAACGAGCCCGTCCTGCGATGTGACGGTCGTCGACGCTGTGTTACCAGCCATGGTCACAGGCTCACCCTAACGGGTGGAGGTTCGGTATTCGGCGAGACCGGCAAGGAAGTGCCGTCCGCGATCGGCGGCGTATGCGGGCGTGGCGAGAACCTTTGAGGCTGCTGAGAACACCAGCCCACCGTGACTCGGGCGGGTGGTGCGGGTGGGATCATGGACAGCGTGCGAGCGGACGCCGAGGTTGAGCCAGGCACACTCCTGGTCGCTGCCCCTACGATGTTCGACCCCAACTTTCGCAGGACCGTGGTTTTTGTCATCGATCATCGCGACGAAGGCACCCTCGGTGTCGTGCTGAACCGGCCGAGTGACGTTCCCGTCGACGAGGTGCTTCCGAGTTGGGGTGCGCACGTGGTGGAACCTCAGGCCGTGTTCGTCGGCGGGCCGGTCGAGAAGAAGACGGCGCTGTGTCTGGCCGCGTTGCGCACCGGCGAAACCGCCGCGAGTGTGCCAGGCGTCATCGCCGTCAGAGGGCCGGTCGCGTTGGTCGACCTCGACTCGGATCCGGATGTGCTCGTACCGAAGGTGCGTGGTCTGCGCGTGTTCGCGGGCTACGCGGGCTGGGATTCGGGTCAGCTCGCGGGCGAGATCGATCGCGGAGACTGGCTCATCGTGCCCGCGTTGCCGAGCGACGTGCTGGCGACACCGAAAAAGGATTTGTGGGGCCAGGTACTGCGAAGGCAGGGGCTGCCGACGGCTTTGCTCGCTACGCACCCTGGGGATTTGCAGCGGAATTAGCCGAACCGCTCAACACGCCGCAGCCGCCGCAGGCGCAACCCGCGCAGCCTGCCGGAATCTCCGGTTCGCTCGGCGCTGGAACCGCGCTCGCCGCCCTGTGTCCGAGCACGCCGCCGCCGGCGACGAGCGCGAACATTCCGACGAGACCGATCACCGCCGCGATCACGAGACCGACGGTGTCCGGCATCGCGAGTCCGGCCGCGCCGCCCGCGACGCCGACGAATCCGGCGACCAGCGTCGGCAACCCGGCGACCTTGTTGGCGACCATGAACGCTTCGTCACTGCGCAGGGTCGCTGCCGTCCTGACACCGGCGCCGCGATCGCGCGGCAGCTTTCCGCGCAGCCCGAGGAAACCACCCCAGCCGACGAGAACACCGACAAGGATCGGAATCAGCGCTACCACGAACACGAGCGTGAGAATACGCGGCACTCCGGAGCGGCTTTGTCGACACCCTGACCCGTTGTGCCGCACGCCATTGGTCGGAGACAGGCGGGTGCACCACGGGGCTTGTGCGAAATCCCGTGGTAGCGGCGGCTACCATGGACGGATGGGTACGGCTGGTCTGCTCCTTACTCAGCCGCGCTGACCGGCATTCGGCCGACAGCGCGGCGAACCCCTCATGCCCTTGGGCTGGGGGGTTAGTTCTTTTCTGGAGCGGGATGGGTACAGGGAAAGGTTCGGCGATGACAGACGGCACCGAGACGACTCCGGCACAGCGCTACACGGCTGAACTGGCCGGAGAGATCGAACGGCGCTGGCAGGACTATTGGGCCGATCACGGCACGTATCACGCGCCGAACCCGGTGGGGTCGCTTGCCGACAGCGGCACCGACGCTCCGTTGCCCTCCGACAAGCTGTTCGTGCAGGACATGTTCCCCTATCCCTCGGGGGGAGGGCTGCACGTCGGCCACCCGCTCGGCTACCTCGGCGTCGACGTCTTCGCGCGGTACAACCGCATGATCGGCCGTAACGTGCTGCATACCCTCGGCTACGACGCGTTCGGGTTGCCCGCGGAGCAGTACGCCGTGCAGACGGGGACGCACCCGAGGACCACGACGGAAGCCAACATCGCGAACATGCGCAGGCAGTTGCGCATGCTCGGGCTGGGCCACGACGAGCGACGGTCCGTCGCGACGACCGACGTCTCGTATTACCGCTGGACTCAGTGGATCTTCCTGCAGATCTTCAATTCTTATTACGACGAGCAGCAGCAGAAGGCGCGCCCGATCGCGGAACTGGAGAAGCAGTACGCCGATGGCGAGCGCTCGACTCCTGACGGCAGGAGCTGGAGCGAACTGCCCGCTACCGAGCAGCGCGAGATCATCGACTCGCACCGGCTGGTCTACATCTCGGAAGCGCCGGTCAACTGGGCGCCGGGACTGGGAACGGTCGTCGCCAACGAGGAGGTGACGCCCGACGGTCGCAGCGAGCGCGGGAACTTCCCTGTCTTCCGGAAAAACCTGCGGCAGTGGGTCATGCGGATCACGGCTTATTCCGACCGGCTGATCGACGATCTGGATCTGCTGGAATGGCCGGAGAAGATGAAGACCATGCAGCGCAACTGGATCGGCAGGTCCAGGGGTGCCAACGTGCGCTTCGCCGCCGGTGAGAAGGCGACGATCGAGGTCTTCACGACGAGGCCGGACACGTTGTTCGGCGCGACCTACATGGTGCTGGCGCCGGAACACCCGCTCGTCGAGGAGCTGACCGCGACTTCGTGGCCTGATGCCGTCGACGAGCTCTGGACGGGCGGCGCCGCGACTCCGGCCGAGGCGATCGAGAGCTATCGGGCTGCCTCGGCGCGGAAGTCCGATCTCGACCGGCAGGAGAACAAGGACAAGACGGGTGTCTTCACCGGTTCGTACGCCGTCAATCCCGTCAACGGCACGAAGATACCCGTGTTCATCGCCGATTACGTGCTGATGGGTTACGGAACGGGCGCGATCATGGCCGTGCCGGGTCAGGACCAGCGCGACTGGGATTTCGCGACGAAGTTCGAGCTGGACATCATCCGCACCGTGCGGCCGAGCGAGGGTTTCGACGGCGAGGCGTACGTCGGGCAGGGGCCCGCGATCAACTCGGCGAACGACGAGATCAGCCTCGACGGACTCGATGTCGACGACGCCAAGAAGACGATCATCACGTGGCTGGAGGAAAAGGGCCACGGCGAGGGCACCGTGCAGTACAAGCTGCGCGACTGGCTGTTCGCGAGGCAGCGGTACTGGGGTGAGCCGTTCCCGATCGTCTACGACGAGAACGACATGCCGGTCGCGCTGCCGGAGGACCAGCTTCCCGTCGTGCTGCCGGACGTCGAGGACTACGCGCCGAAGACGTTCGACCCCGAGGACGCGGACTCGGTCCCCGAGCCGCCGCTGGCGAAGGCGGCCGATTGGGTCGAGGTCACCCTCGATCTCGGGGAAGGGCCGAAGAAGTACCGGCGCGACACCAACGTGATGCCGCAGTGGGCCGGCTCGTGCTGGTACCAGTTGCGCTACATCGACCCTGACAACGAAGAGAAGTTCGTCGACCCGGAGAACGAGAAGTACTGGATGGGGCCGAGGCCCGCCGAACACGGTACGACCGACCCTGGTGGTCTGGACCTGTACGTAGGTGGCGTGGAGCACGGCGTGCTCCACCTGTTGTATGCCCGTTTCTGGCACAAGGTGCTGTACGACCTCGGCCACGTCTCGTCCAAGGAGCCGTACCGCAGGCTGTTCAACCAGGGCTACATCCAGGCGAGCGCCTACCGGGATGCCCGAGGCTTCTACGTTCCCGCCGCCGACGTCGTCGAAGAAGACGGGAAGTTCTTCTACGAAGGCGAAGAGGTCAGCCAGGAATACGGCAAGATGGGCAAGAGCCTCAAGAACACGGTCGCTCCGGACGAGATGGCCGAGCGCTACGGCGCCGACACCTTCCGGTTCTACGAGATGTCCATGGGTCCGTTCGACGCTTCCCGTCCTTGGGCGACAAAGGATGTCGTCGGCTCGCAGCGATTCTTGCAGCGGCTGTGGCGACTGCTCATCGACGAGAGCACGGGGGCACTGCGCGTTGCCGACGCCGAGTTGACCGAAGAGGACAAGCGGCAACTGAACAAGGCCATCGCCGGTGTTCGCGAGGACTACTCCGAGCTGAGGTTCAACACCGCGGGTGCCAAGCTGATCGAGCTGAACAACTACGTCACCAAGGTGTACGGGGCGAAGGGGGCGACGCCGAGGGCGCTGGCCGAGCCGCTGGTGCTGATGCTGGCGCCGACGTGCCCGCACATCGCGGAGGAGTTGTGGAACCGGCTGGGGCATCCCGACACGCTGGTGCACGGACCTTTCCCTGTTCCTGACGAGAAGTACCTCGTCGACGAGACCATCGAGTACCCGATTCAGGTCAACGGCAAGGTCCGCGCGAGGGTGACCGTTTCGGCAGAGGCCGACAACGACGCGGTGCGTGCGGCGGCGCTTGGCGAGGAGAAGATCGCGGCCCTGCTCGACGGCGGGGAACCGCGCAAGGTCATCGTGGTGCCTGGCCGTCTGGTCAACGTGGTGCTCTGACGGCTGGAACGGCTCTGTCGTTACCGGACGTCGGTGTCGAGGCCGATCTCGCGGGCGAGGTCGGCCAGCAGACCGTCGAACAGTGCGTCCGGTTTGGACACTGGGATCGGGTAGTTGCCGAACACTTCCAGTGTCACGTGTCCGTATAGCCGGGCCCAGAACTGCATCATCAGGTACGTGGTGCCGAGTGTGAGCCGGTCGGACGGCACGTCGACTCCGGAGCCGCTGAAGACGGCGAGCAGCGAGTCGCGGTAGGCGGCGAGGTCGTCCCGCAGTTCGGCGGGTACGACGTCGTCGGAAGGGGTGGCCACCTCGTGTCCCGCGAGCAATTCCCCCGCTGCGAGCAGAAACAGTCTGCCGAATGGCTCGGTGACTTGGCGCAGGGTGGCGACACTGCCTTCCGCCGAGCCGACTCCGCCGGTCGGTGAGGCGAAGACGAGCGTGAATTCCTTGGTGTGGGTCAGTGCCCACCTGCGGAATCCCTTGCAGATAGCGAAGAGTTGTCCCACACCGCCGTCGCGCTGATCGGTGATTTCCGCTGCGAGTTCGTCGCCGAGATCGGAGATCACGTCGAGTCGAAGGTGGTCGATCAGGTCGTCGCGCGAGCCGTAGTAGCGGTAAAGCGCTGGTGCCGTGATGCCGAGTTCTCGTGCGATGGCCCGAAGGGTTACGGCTTCGGGTCCGCGCTCGACGAGCAGGGAGCGTGCGGTCTGCCGGATCTCCCTGTCGGTGGCCGCGCGTTCGCGGCTTCTTCGTGCCGGCCTGTTCATTGACAACCCATCCTGAGCTGCTGGCGCCGGAGTTCCCCGGTTTCTGGGCAGTTTAGGGGGTTTACCTCGGCGCTGACGTGCGGACAGGCTGGAAAACACTGTCGGGCGCCGCCGGCACCGATCACTCGGGGGGCTACGTGACCGGTGCCGGCGACCCGATGCCCGACCGGTCCGGGGACCGGGGTCGGACAACACCCCGCGCGAACGCGTGGTGCAAGGGAAGAGTTCACCGACGCTTCGGCAATGACGCCTCAACACTGATGTCACTCTAAAGAGTGACCCTCGGTGAACACTCGCCTGATTGTCGCATCAGCCCCCAGGAAAGTTACAAAGAAATTCACATCCTTACAACGGTCGAGGTCAGAGCGTGGGCGGGATGGGGCATGGCACGCTGGACCACGTGACCGCGCAGGTGCTTGTCGTCGGATCGGCCAACGCCGACCTCATCGTCGCCGCTGACCGCCGCCCAGGCGGAGGCGAGACAGTGCTCGGTGGCGACACCAGAACGCTTCCTGGAGGGAAGGGCGCGAACACGGCGGTCGCCGCTGCCAGGCTGGGAGCCGATGTCGCGCTGCTCGGCGCCGTCGGCGATGACGCCAACGGAAGGTTGCTCCTCGGCTCGCTGCGCGATGCGGGCGTCCGCACCGAGTTCGTGCGGGTCGTCGAGAGACCGACCGGCGTTGCCTACATCACCGTGACCCCTGACGGGGAAAACTCGATACTGGTGTCGCCCGGTGCGAACCACGCCGTGGCGCCCGACGTGGTCGACGGCGCGCTCGAAGGTGCGAGGGTGCTGGCCACCTCGCTGGAGACGCCGTTGCCGACGGTAGAGGCCGCCGTGTCGGCCGCGTCGGCGGCCGGTGTGCTGACGATGTTGAACCTCTCCCCTGTGGCGAGTGTTGGTGAGAGCACGCTCGCGGCGCTCGACGTGCTGCTCGTCAACGAGCACGAGGCAGGCTGGCTGCTCGGCGAAAGCCGCGAGAAGGAATCCGCGTTGCTCGACCTCGGCCCGCGCGCCGCTGTCGTCACGCGCGGCGCGAGGGGCGCGCTGGTGGTGACCGCTGACGGGGTGACGGAGGTGTCCTCTCCCAAGGTCACGCCGGTCGACACGACGGGGGCGGGCGATGCTTTCGCCGGAGCGCTGGCGTGCGAACTCGCCGGCGGGGTCGATCTGGTCGCCTCGGTGCGCACAGCCGTGCGTTTCGCGGCGGTTTCGGTCACCCGTGCCGGCGCCCAGCCTTCGTATCCGGCACTTTCCGAATTAGAGTGACTGGCACAGGGTCCATTGGAGGATTATGTACCGCTATGGTCTAGACCATGTCTGACGAGCAGCTTTCCGGTGTCGGCGTCAGCCCCGGCAGAGCGAGTGGACCGGTCGTCAAGGTCACCGAGTCGATCACGGAGCCCGCGAGCAGTCCCGGTCCCGACGATCCGTACGCCGAGGCCGCGATGATCGCGCCCGCCGCGCAGGCGGTCGCGGCGCGGCTCGACGCCATGGCCGAATCGGCGGCGGGTGACGCCGCGACGATCCTCACCACCACCGCGGCGATGGCTGCCGACCCCGCGCTGGTCAGCCAGGCGGAGCAGCTGGTGACCGCACAACGGATCCCCGCGGCGAGGGCGGTCTACGAGGCCGCGGGAAACTTCGCTCAGGCGCTGGCCAGTGCGGGCGGGTACATGGCGGAACGCGTACGCGACATCGAAGACGTCCGCGACCGGATCATCGCCGAGCTGCTTGGCATCGCACCGCCCGGCGTCCCCGAACTCGGCAGGCCGAGTGTGCTCGTCGCGAGGGACCTCGCCCCAGCCGACACGGCCGGTCTCGATCCGGCGACGGTACTCGCCCTCGCCACCGAGGAAGGCGGTCCGACCAGCCACACGGCCATCCTGGCGAGGTCGCTCGGCATCCCCGCCGTCGTCGCCGTACGTGGCGTGCTCGCCATGGCGGCGGAGGCCATCGCCGTCGACGGCGACACGGGGACCGTCGAAGCCGTCGATCCCCAAGCACCTTCCGTCGCGGCGACCTCGGCCGGCTCGGCGGAATGGGACGGCAAGGGAGCGACGAGCGACGAGCATCGGATCAAGGTGCTCGCCAACGTCGGCAATCCGGCCGACGCGAGCGCGGCCGCGGAGGCCGGTGCCGAGGGAGTCGGACTGTTCCGTACCGAGTTCAGCTACCTCGACGCCGACGACGAACCCTCGATCGACCAGCAGCGGGCCGCCTATCGCGCGGTACTGGAGCCGTTCAGGGGCAAGCCGGTCATCGTGCGCACGCTCGACGCGGGTGCCGACAAGCCGCTGGCTTTCCTCGCGCCCGAAATCGAGCCCAACCCCGCTCTCGGCGTTCGGGGTCTCAGGGTCGCGTTCGACCGGCAGGGCGTGCTCGACCGGCAGCTCGAAGCAATCGCGGGCGCCTCGGCCGACTCCGGTGCCGACGTTTCGGTCATGGCACCCATGGTGGCGACGGCGGAGGAAGCGGCCTGGTTCGCGGAGCGCGTCGCCGCGGCGGGCATCGGCAGCGCTGGTGTGATGATCGAGGTGCCGGCCGCCGCGCTGACGGCGAGCGAGGTACTCGACGCCGTCGACTTCGTCTCCATCGGCACCAACGACCTCGCGCAGTACACCTTCGCCGCCGACCGGCAGCTCGGCGCGGTCGCCAAGCTCAACGATCCGTGGCAACCCGGGCTGCTCCGGTTGATCGCGCTGGTCGGCGAGGCTGGGAAGGCGAAAGGCAAGCCCACCGGCGTGTGCGGCGAAGCCGCGGCCGATCCGCTGCTGGCGAGGGTGCTGACGGGTCTCGGAGTGACGAGCCTTTCGATGAACGCGTCCTCGGTGCGTGCGGTTGGTGCGAGCCTTGCCGCCGTGTCGCTCGCCGATTGCGAGCAAGCCGCCCAGGCGGCGCTTGGCGCGCCGACCGTCGCGGCGGCCCGTGCCGCGGCAAAGGGCGTCAGCTGAAGAGGCCGCGACGCGGATACTTGATGATGAGCGTTCCGCCGTAGACCCTGCCTGTCACCACGAGACGCGGGATCCCGGTCCTCCCGTTCGAGTTCGTCTTGTCGGTCACCGTCGACCATTTCAGCTCGCCGAGGCCGTTGAGGTCGACGGCCGCGCTGTCGGGAATCGTGAGGGTGACCGTGCTCCACTTCGTGTCGAGTTCGATGTTCACGACCTGGCTCGTGATGTCGGCTTCGGAGAAGTCGAGCTTGGTCTCGCCGTACTTGTTCCGCACGAGCAGTTCGGCGGGCACGTGCCAGCGGCCCTTGCGGGTCAGCGTCGAGCCGTGTGCCTTCAGCTCCATCCGTTGCTGTCCCGGATAGCCCGGCGCCGAGGGGGCCGACGGGGCCGGTGCTTGAGGAGCCAGCGGGCTCGCCTCGGGGTGCACGAGTCCTGGAAGGTCGACGAGAACGGCGTTCAGCTCGCCCCTCGTGCGTGAGGCCAACGCGATGTCGGTGCGTTCGGTGAACTCGTCCAGGTTGAGCATTCCGCGGCCGATGGCCTTCTGTAGCAGCTCGACAACGTGCTCGCGCTCGCTGTCGGACACACGCATGTTGCGCTGCCGGGTCACTTCGTCGGGAACCTGTTCCGTGCCATCGTTGTCCGTCACGCCCCAAGGATAAGCGGCGTGTGAGTACGGTCAGATCCGGGAAACCCCGGAAAAACCCCTGAGGTGGACCTCAGTCTTCGTCCTGGTCGAGGCCATGTTCGATGGCGTAGCGCGCGAGTTCGACCCTGTTGTGGAGCTGAAGTTTGCGCAGCGTCGACTGCACGTGGTTCTCGACCGTTCGGTGTGAGATCACCAGCCGGTCGGCGATCTGCCTCGCGGTGAGCCCCTTCGCCACCAGCCGCAGCACGTCGGTCTCGCGTTCGGTGAGCCGGGGCGGAGCGGCATCGCCTGCCGGTGCCTCCGCCATACGCCGGTATTCGCCGAGCACCATGCCGGCGAGCCCCGCTGTGAACACGGTGTCGCCCTCTGCCGTCCGGCACACCGCGTCGACCAGCTCTTTCACCGAAGCCGATTTCACGAGGTAGCCGGACGCTCCTGCCTTGACGGCCTGGAGTACGTCGTCGTGCTCTCCGCTCGCGGAAAGCACGAGCACCCTGGTATTCGGCAGTTCTCCCGTGATGGTCCTGGTCGCGACGACACCCGACGTGTCGCCGAGGTTGAGGTCCATCAGTACGACGTCGGGAAGGACAGTGCGGGCGATACGGACCGCGGCGTCGCCGTCCGCCGCGGTGGCGAGCACGTCGAAGCCGTGCTCCCCGAGGTCGCGAGCCACCCCGTCGCGCCAGATCGGATGGTCGTCGACGATCATCACGGAGATCGTCATCGTCTCCCCCTCTTCTCCGCGGGCTTCGACACTCTCGGTATCCGGAACTCCCATTCCGTACCTGCTCCCGGTGCGGTCTCCAACACGCTCGTACCGCCAAGTGTGTCGATTCGTCCCCTCATCGACTTGGCGATTCCGAGATGTCCCTCCTTCGCCGCTCGGTCAAGTGTTCCCTCCACGATTCCGGGGCCGTCGTCCCTGATGGTGAGGACCACTTCGGAGCCGAGGTCCTCAAGCAGCACCCACGCCCTCGCTTCGGGGCCGGCATGCTTGTCTACATTGGACAGGGCTTCCTTCGCTACGTCGACCAGCTCCGCCACCACCTCGTCCGGAAGAAGTACCTCCCCCGCCGGGGCGGACACCTGAACCCGTGAGGTCGCCAGCAACTGGAGCGCAGCCCTCAGATCGGTGCTGTCACCGGTGGGGCCCGTGGGTCCCGTCGTCACCAGCGTGCGCAGCGCGATCTCCTGTTCACCAGCGAGCCTGGCCAGCTCAGCGGCCTCGCCGCCAAGCTCGCCGCCGCGCCTGCGCACCCTCGCGAGTACCTGAAGCACACTGTCGTGGATGGACCTGGCGAGCCGTTCGCGTTCCGCCGTCGCCGCTTCGGTCCGCATGGCCTGAGCGAGGGCGGCCTGCGAACGCCGCGCGGTCGCCGCGGTGATGCCGACGATCAGGCCACTCGCCGTCAACAGCACACCGTCGCGGGCGACGTCGAGGTTGGGCCCGAGCCGAGCCACGGCGGTCGAGACCGCGAGAACCAACCCGGCCGCGACGCCGCCGACCGGCCCGAACCTCGCGCCCGCGGTCGCGGCGGGAACCGCGGCCCACACCGTCGTGACGAGCGGAGCGACTTCGACGTACTGGCTGTCGGTGAGCACGAACGGAGAGGTCAGCATGATCGCGCAGGTCACGATCACGTCCAGGACGACGAGCCAGCCTTTACGCGACCGTTCGGCCGAGAAGGCGAAGGTCGTGACGAGCGTCCACGCCACCATCGCGCCGAAGGCGGCCCAGACCAGCCACGGCCTGCGGTAGTCGTCGATGTGCACGATCACCGCGCCGAGCGCGAACGCCAGCGTGATCCAGCGCAACACGATCGTTCCCCACCACAAGGGGGTGGCGGGATCGCGCAAGGGCGCAGCCTTGGTCATTCCCGCTCCGGCCGCGATTCTCCTTCACCGTCGCTCGTCGAGGGTCGTTCCTCGTCGTCCGACGGACGGTCGGGAACCTTGGCGCCTTTGTCGTTGAGGACGTCGACGGTGGCCGGATCGGGATGGGGCTCGTTGACGAGCGACCTGATGCCCGCGTTGAGAACGGCCAGCAGCGGGACGGCGAGCAGCGCACCGGGGATGCCTGCCGCGACCAGGCCCGCCGTGATCGCGAGGATCACCGCGAGCGGGTGCAGCCTGACCGCCCTTCCCAGCAGCAGCGGCTGGAGGATGTGGCTTTCGAGCTGCATTACGCCGATCACGATCGCGAGCACCACGAGCGCGGAGACGAAGCCGTTGGTGACAAGGGCCACGAGCACCGCGACGGCACCGGCGACCACCGCACCGATGATGGGAACGAAGGCGCCGAGGAAGACAAGCGTCGCCAGCGGGATGACAAGCGGCACGCCGACGATCCACAGTCCGACGCCGATACCGACGGCGTCGACGACGGCGACGGCCGCGGTCGCCCTCACGTAGCTCACCAGCGAGGCGAAGCCACGACGGCCCGCCGTGTCGACACGGCCACGCACCTGCGAGGGCACCCCGCGCATGAGGTAGTTCCAGATCTGCTCACCGTTGACGAGGAAGAAGATGAGCACGAAGAGCGTGAGCAGCATCCCGGTGAGGATTTCGCCGACAGTTCCCGCCGTGGTCAGCGCGCTCGACGTGATCAAAGCCTGATTCTCCTGAATCAGGCCGATCGCGTTGTTGATGAAGTCTTCGATCTGGGTTTCCCGCAGGTGGATCGGCCCGTTGACGAGCCAGTCCTTGATCTGCGTGAGGCTTTCGCTGAGCTGTCGCTGTAGTGCGGGAAGCCCGTCGGTGAACTGCACGATCACGAAGGTGAGCAGGCCGCCGACGACCGCGAGACCACCGACGAGGACGATCGCGGTCGCGAGCCCACGGGGAAGCTTGAGCTGCACCAGCCTGCGTACGGCGGGGGCGAGCAGCGCTGCCAGCAGCAGTGCGATCGAGACGGGGATGACGACTACGGCGAGGTAGCCGATGATCTCCACGACGATGTACAGCGCTGCCATGACCACGAGGAACCGCCAGGCCAGCGCCGCCGTGACCCTGAGGCCCTTCGGCACCGTGCTCGTGACGTCCGGGTCCTCTGAGATCACCGGCATCTTCGGTTTTGCATCGCTCACGGTCGTAACCGTATCGGTACCAGCGACGTTTTTGCCCCAGGTCCGGTGCGCCGTCTCCCGAGGTCACGCCGAAGGGAGGGCGTGCGCGGGCGGCAGGAAGGGACCCGAGGGCAAAAGTCTGGACAGCAGGGACAAGCGAGGACAAGCAGGGACAAGTGCCGCATGGCCGATGACAGGCCCGTATCCAGCAGGTTCTTCACACCATCGTGCCATCAAGTCGATGGGAGCGTGCAATTCGGCGGGGGCGTTTGCCAGTCTCGACGGCGCGCCCGCGGTGCGGGGCCGGCCGACTCGTCGGCCGCATCACGTTCCGAACTTCGATGTTGGACCTCGGCAGGAGAACTGTGGCCTTGACGGCAATGACGAGTGACGCCGGTGCGGGGCTCGCCCGCCGCTGGCTGTCACGTGCATTGCTGATCACAGGCGGTGCGGTCGCCGCAACGGCGGCGGCGTGGGCGGTGTCGACGGCAACCGCGTCCGCCGATCCTGTCGCGCTCGATGAGCCTGTGGCTGCCAAGTCGAGTCAGCAGGGGAAGTCCGGCGGCCCCCTTTCCCTCACCGGTGTGGCGAGCGACGTGCTCGAACCCGCACACCTTCCCGTCGAGACCCGACCGTTGACGGGCGGTGTCGACCCTGTCGACGCCGCCGTGCGGTCCGTCGGCGAAGCCGCCCGTTCCGGGGTCGGCGAAACCGAGGACTCGTTGCGGCAGCTGTGGGAGCAGCGGGTGGCGGCGCCGGTCGATCGCACCGTCGATTCGATCGGGAAGCTCGTCCCCGCCACGCCGGGAGCACAGGAACTCGGCGGCGACCTTTTGCACATCCTCGATCCCGCCGAAGGAGCGCTGTCCGCGTTGCCGGGCCTGCCCGGCCTCGCCGGAGCGGACCAGCAGGTGGGGACGCCGGTGAAGGGGGGCCCGGCGACTAACGCGCATCCCGGGCCCGCCACGGCAACCGGCGGCGAGGACAGGGCGGCGAAGGACGGGAAGGACGCCGAGGCACAGCGACCGGCGTTCTCAGAGCTCGCGCAGCGCCCGGATTCCGGCGGTACCACCGAAGCCGCAACGGTGCGACCCGGCGGCGGATCCGCTCCCGTCGGCAACGGCGACTGGCCGGGCCAGCACCCCACGACGATGCCTGCTCCGTTCGGTGGTTCGACCGGCGGAGCGCACATCGACGGTTCGTTGCACGGCATTGCCGCCCGCGGCGTTCCTTCTCTCGACGACACGATCGTCGGCTCGGCACTCGCCGGTATCCGGTATTCGCCGATCCAGCCGGGCACCCAGCCCGGTGTCACACCGGACTGATCACGCCGCGGGGCAATTGACGCTCGTCCCGTGGCCCTTTCTGGTGGCCTTGCGCGTCAGTGAGTTCCCCGCCTTTCGCCCGCGGTTCGCCGCGGTCCGCGTTGCCAAGCGGTCAACGGCGGTGCGTATCTCACAGATCCCGCAAGGGCACCGAGGAAAAGGAGAACACCTCACCATGCAGACCTGGGCGAAACGCGGTATCCAGACCGCGTTGGTCACCGGTGGTTTGCTGATGCTGGGTACCGGCATCGCGTCTGCCGACGAAAAGGTCGACCCCGACACCCCGGCGGGTCCCTTGGACGTCGAGGCTAGCTTTCCCGTCGAGATCGACGACAACGCCGTCGGAATTCCCGGTCAGCAGGTCGATCTGCCCAGCCATCACAACGAGATCAGCACCAAGCCCGTCACCGACCCGATCGACATGGCGGCGCCGCCCGCGAGAGAAGCGATGGCGCCGATCACCGATCCCGTCGCGAGCGCGGCCGCGCCGGTACACGGGGCGGCCACGATCGCCGGTGATGCGGGCAGTCGCATCGGTTCGGCTGCCCGCGCCCTCGTCCCCGTTCAGCACGCTGCCGTCGACCCGCCCGCCGCCCGGCCCGCGGAGCCGACCAGCGATCCCTTACTCGGCAACAAGGTTACTGGCGACGTCATGATGCCGATTCAGATCACCGGAAACGCCTTCGGAGCGCTCGGCGACGCCGAGACACGTTCGGTCGAAGAGCAGAACCACGGTCACCACACCGATGTCACGACAAGCGGAGCGGGTTCCGCGTTCGCGGGCAACGTCGTCGCGCTCGACTGGTCCGCGCCCGTGCAGATCTCCGGCAACGCCGGTGGCGTCCTCGGCAACGGGGCGACCTCGGGCAGCGCGACCCAGAGCGCCGCGACAACGGGCGACGTCGAGACGGCGGGAAAGAACGGTGCGTTGTCGGGCAACGCCCTCACCCCGCAATTCAGCACCCCGGTCCAGCTGTCGGGCAACGCGGTCAGCGGCCCGCTCGGGCACGCGACGTCCGATTTCGCGGCGGAGAGCGTCGCAGAGTCCGGCGGGTACGTGCTGAGTGACGGCGAGCAGGGAGCCGGTGCGGGCAACGTCGCCGCTGCCCCGCTTTCGCTTCCTCTGCGAGCGGCCGGCAACGGGATCACCGGAATCGGCGGTGCCGAGGCGAACGGAACGGCGACGGCCGTCGCCGAATCCGGCGGAACCAAGCCAGGCCGCTACGACATCCCGAGTTACGTCAGCACGAGCGGAAAGCACGGGCTGGCTTCCGGCAACGTTGCTCAACCGCAGGGCGCGCTGCTCGGTTCGGTGACCGGATCGGCTGCCGCCGTCGCAGGCAACGCGTTCACCGGCACCGGTGCCGCCCGTCAGGGGTCAGGCATCACGTCTTCCGCCGAGTCGAGTACCGGCGGGTTCTCGAACACGTCGGGTCATGGCGGTACCGGGTCGGGCAATATCGCCGACGCCCCATTCGCGCTACCGGTCGAGACATTCGGTGTCGGCGGTGGGGTTTTCGGAAGTGGAATCGCCGAGAACCACGGCAACAACACGGCCGCGCATGCCGGTGGCGGGACGGTCAGCCATGGTGACGATTCGCTGCTTTCGGCGAATACGGCGTCCGGTCAGGCTGCCTCCACGCTCGACGCGTTCGGCTCCGGCGCAGGGGTTTTCGGTACCGGCAGGGGAAGCGCGAAGGAACAGCAAAGCGTCGTCGCGGGTGGGCACAGTGACACCAGCGGCAACAACTCGGCGTTGTCGGGCAACGTCGGGCAAGTCCCCCTTTCCGCTCCGGCCGCGCTTTTCGGCCTCAGCGGCTCGGCGGTTGGCAAGAGCAGCGGTATCGCCGAGGAAACAACGGCCGCCAAAGCAGGCGGTGGTGGCAACACCCACGACGATTTCGGTGTCGTGGCATCCAATTTCGTGGGTGCGCCCGTTTCAGCGCCCGCGCAAGTATTCGGCGTCGGCACGAGCGCGGTGGGCAAGTCCTTCGGTGCTGCCGATTCCGACACTATTTCCGAAGCAGGTGGCGACGTGTACGCAAATGGCAAGAAGGGCGCGGCCTCGGGCAACGCAGGGTTGGTTCCGGTTTCCCTGCCCACACAGGTACACGGGGTCGCAGGCAACTGGGTCGGCTACGCGGCGGGAGTGAGCGACAACGCGACCCGTTCGGCGGCGGGTGGAAACACCAGGACGACCGGTGAGGGTGGAGCTCTCGCCGGCAACACCGCCGACGTCCCCTTCGGTTCCTCGGCGGGAGCGGGCGGCATCGCCGCGAACTGGGTCGGCACGGCCGCTGGTACGGCGAACAACGACATGTCGTCCAAAGCCGGTGGCAACACGGGAACCCGTGGTGATCGCGGTGCTCTCGCAGGAAACGTGGTCAGCGCGGAGACCATGCCCATCGCGGCCGCGTACGGAGGTGCGGCAAGCCTCACCGGCATCGCGCACGGGCGAGGTGACAATGCCACCGACATCATCTCCGGCGGTCGCACGGCGACGTCGGGAAGTGGCGGGGTGTTGTCGGGCGACATTTTCGACACACCTGCCTCGGTGGCAGCGGAAGCGTTCGGCGCGACGGCGGCTGCCGCGGGCGGCGAGGCCAGAGCCGTCGCGAAGAACAACACGACCGCGACGGCGAGCAGGCCGACCACCACCAAGGGAAACCGGCACGAACTGTCCGGTGTGGATGGTCAACAGCCGGTCGCGGCGATGGCGAGGACGTATCGACTACCGATCACGGTGCTCGGGAGGTCCATGTCGTACACGGGTGATCGCGGCAAGGTGCTCGTCGCCGACAAGGAACCGCAGATCCAGCTTCCGAAGTACATCGCAGAGTTGCCGGTGGACGAACTGCCCTCGTTGTTCGGGGCCGTTGCTCCGTTCGAGCGGCCCGCGAGGCACGCGGCTCCCGAGTTGCCGACCGAGATCTTGCCCAAGATCTACACAAGGCCGGTCGAGATGCTGCCGGGGCGTTCCCACCTGCCGAGATCCGCTGCCCCGTTGCGGGGCGGGAGGTCGCACGTCACGGGCGTGCTTCCGGCCACAGCGCGCACGCTCGCCCACTACGACACAGCGGCACACGGCAGGTTCCAAGGAGTCCTCGACGGCTTGGAGCTGGATGAGGTCGCCGGTCGCTGACCGACCGGATTCGCCTTGCCATGGCGACAACGGCGTCGGCCATGGCAAGGTGGTCAACCGAGTTGGACGGAACGTTTGGCGAGGCCGAACCAGTAGCCGTCGATCATCGTGCGTGGCGTGGCGGTGTCCGCACCCGCGCCGAGTGAGACGAACAGCGGAGCGAAGTGCTCGATCCGTGGATGCGCGATCGCGGCACCCGGTGCCGTGCGCTGGAAATCGAGGATCGAGTCGACGTCGCCGACGCCGAGCGTCTCGGCGCCCCACTGGTCGAACTCGCTCGACCAGTTCGGTGGTGTGCCGTCCACTCCGCTGACCGTGCGCATGGCTCGCAGGTTGTGGGTGAAGAACCCGCTTCCGACGATCAGGACGCCTTCGTCCCTCAGCGGTGCGAGCTTTTCGCCGAGCTGGAACAGTTCCGTTGGGTCGAGCGAAGGCATCGAGATCTGGAGTACGGGGACGTCGGCCTCGGGGAACATCTCGACGAGCGGTACGTACGCCCCGTGGTCGAGCCCGCGGTCGGGTGCGTCGTGGACGGGAGTCCGCGAGTTTCGCAGTAGTGCCCGCACTTTCGCGGCCAGTTCCGGAGAGCCTGGCGAGGAGTACCGGACCTGGTAGAAGCGTTCGGGGAATCCCCAGAAGTCGTAGACGAGTGGGACCGTGGTCGTTGCCCCGATGGTCAGCGGTGCTTCTTCCCAATGGGCCGAAACGACGAGGATCGCCGTGGGTCGGGGCAGGTTTGCCGACCAATCGGCGAGCTGGCGCGTCCAGGTCGCGTCGTCGGCGAGCGGTGGCGCGCCGTGGCTCAGGTACAGAACCGGCATGGACGGCGTGGTCGCTCCGGAACCCGTCATCGTCACTCCAATGTTGAATCTTCAACTAGTAGTATGAGAGACGACAGGACCCGGCTGGTTATTCCTCGCCGCCCAGATTCGCCGCCATTCTGCTCAAGGTGTGGACGGTGTCGAGGTATCGCTCGTCGCTGATGCCCTCCGTGGCCTTTCG
The DNA here is from genome assembly GCF_002240355.1 of Prauserella marina. Taxonomy (GTDB): domain Bacteria; phylum Actinomycetota; class Actinomycetes; order Mycobacteriales; family Pseudonocardiaceae; genus Prauserella_A; species Prauserella_A marina. The sequence continues at coordinate 6,810,627 of NZ_CP016353.1, read as the reverse complement.
TCGGATGTCGGCTACCTCGGCGCTGATCCTGGCGTGTTCGGTACGGCCGAGTGCGGTGAGCCCGGAAGGTGCCCCTTCGTGCGCCCATCCTCTCCCTGCGAGGTCCGTCAGTAGTGGCGTGAAGGTGGGCGTATCGGCGTCGAGGAAGGGGGCGAGTTCGCGATCGATGTCGCCGGACGGGTTTTCGGCGAGCACATTGAGGACCTGCCAGTGCCTTCGGGTGAGTCCTTCGGCGCCGAGCGTGGCGGTGAAGCTCGATTCGAGCAGTTCGTGCAGGTGTCGCAGCCAGTAGCCTAGGGGTTTGGTCAACGCGGGTTCGGTCATCACAACTCCATGTAGTAAAGCATTTAAATGTAAAATAGCATGCATGACTGACCCGCTGGACGCCATCGAAAAGGCCATGGTCGAGATCCGTCGCAGCCAGAACCGTGGACGGCTCAACCGAATGGCGCGAGAACGATCGGGGCCGTCGTTGGATCCCACGCTCTACGCGTTGCTCGACGTGGTCGAAGCGGGTGAGCCGTGCTCGATCGCGGACGTCACCGACGCCATGAATGTCGACCAGCCGCGAGCGAGCAGGCTCGTCGCTCATGCTGTCGGAAAGGACCTGCTTGTCAGGGAGGCCGACCAAGGAGACGGCAGGCGGGTCCTGCTGCGGCTGACGGAGTCGGGGAGGCGACATCTCAGGCACACGCACGAGTTCCGCCGTGCCGTGTTCGCCGAGGCGACGGCCGATTGGGCCGACGAGGAACGTTCGTGCTTCGCCGATCTGCTGACCAGGTTCGTCAGGTCCTACTCGCGACTTGGCTGAGCCCGCTTCCGATGTTGCCGTGACGTGCCACGACATGCCTACTATGGAGCATGGTCGGGAACATCCTGATCTACCTCGGTGTCGTTGTCGGGCCGACGGTGGTCTTCGCGCTCGTCCTCAAACTGCCGAGGCTGGTGGAGCGCATGGCTCGTCGCAGGATGCCCGTCGCGCCGGGCATCCCGGTCGAAAAGCTGGCAGCCGACCTGCGGCGAGTACACGCGGCATTGCAACGCCTTGCTCCCGATGCTCCTGTCGTCCGGCGGAGAGCGACCAGTGAGGCATATGACGCTCTGCTCGCCCAGGCGTGTTCGGCCGTCGAGATCACGCACCAGCTCGACAGCGTGCCACGGGGAATCGAACGCGAGGTCGAGCGGCTGCGGGTCGAGGAGAAGTTGCGCGAGGCGGGGCTCGTGATCCCGTAACGTCCGCGACGCGGTTTGCCGATACGGAATTACCTTTCCCGGTGACGAACGGAGTGGCCCGATGAGCCGTCAAGTCCAGATCACTTTCGACGCTCACAACCCGAGAGCGCTCTCGATGTTCTGGCGCGACACGCTTGGCTACGTTCATCCCGGCCCGCCGGGGGCCGACCTGCCGGAAGGCGCTGACCCGCTCGCCGCATGGGACGAGTTCCTTGCCAGAGTCGGCGTGCCCGAGGAGGAACGCAATACGAGATCGGCCGTCGAGGACCCGGAAGGCCGAGGTCCCCGGTTGTTCTTTCAGCAGGTTCCGGAGGGAAAGGTCGCCAAGAATCGCGTCCACCTCGACGTCCGCGCGGCGCCGGGACTGGAGGGCGAGGAAAGGATGGCCCGGCTGGAGGCCGAGTGCGAGCGGCTCGTCGCGCTCGGCGCGAAGCGGGTGCGCCGCTACGAGCCGGAGCCACCTTTCGGCGGTGGTCACATCATCATGGCCGATCCGGAGGGCAACGAATTTTGTCTCGACTGATCCGCACCGGTCATTACGCCTGATCGCGACGGCGGGTCAGGTAGGCGGTTTCGGCAGTGTTGCCTGCCAGCTCGATGGCCTTGTCGTACGCCGAACGCGCGTTCTGGCGGCGGCCAAGTCGGCGTAGCAGTTCGGCGCGGGCCGCGTGGTAGGCGTGATACTCGCCGAGCTCGTCCTCAAGCCGGTCGACGATCGCCAGCCCCACTTCGGCGCCGTCGAGTTCGGCGACCGCGATGGCCCGGTTGAGGGCGACGATCGGCGAGGGGTCGAGGCGGACGAGCAGGTCGTAGAGGGCGACGACCTGTGACCAGTCGGTGTCGGCGACGTCGTGTGCCGAGGTGTGCACGGCGTTGATCGCCGCGAGGATCTGGTAGCGACCAGGCGCCATTCCGGTGGCCAGGCGCCGACGAACCAGCCGATGCCCCTCGGCGATCAGTTCCGAGTTCCAGGCTTGCCGATCCTGTTCGCCGAGGGGAACCAGTTCGCCGCTCGGCGAGACTCTGACCTCTCGGCGAGCTTCGGTGAGCAGCATCAGCGCCAGCAGTCCCACCACCTCACCGTCGTCGGGCATGAGGGTATGGAGCAGCCGAGTCAGCCGGATCGCCTCGGCGGTCAGTTCGTCGCGCACGGGGTCGGTGCCGGAGCCGGTCGCGAGGTAGCCCTCGTTGAAGATGAGAAAGAGGACGGCCAGAACGCCGGAAACGCGTCGTGGAAGGTCCTCCGCTGATGGCACCCGGTAAGGGATTCGGGTCGCTTTGATCTTGGCCTTCGCGCGGGTGATCCGCTGCCCCATGGTGGCTTCGTGCACAAGGAAGGTGCTGGCGATCTCGGACACGGTCAGCCCGCCGATCATGCGCAGGGTCAGCGCGACCCGGACTTCCATCGCCAGTGCGGGGTGACAGCAGGTGAAGATCAGTCGCAGCCGCTCGTCGTCGATGGCCCCGCGCGGCTCGTGCTGATCGTCGTCCTGCACGAGGCGCGCCTCCCTGTGCTTGTCCTCGCGCTTGCTCTCCCGCCGGATCCGGTCGATGGCTTTGCGAACGGCGGTAGTGGTCAGCCAAGCAGCGGGGTTGGGAGGCACGCCGTCGGCCGACCACCGTTCGACGGCGGTCGCGAACGTCTCGGCCGCCGCCTCCTCCGCGATGTCGAGATCGCCGAAACGCCTGGTCAGCGCAGCGACCAGGCGGGCCCACTCCGCCCGATGGGCGAGTGCGACCGCCTCGCGGGCACCGACCGCGCTCACAGGAACGGCCGCACCTCGACCCTCCGGTTGCAGTGCTTGGCGCCCTCGGCGGCGAGCTTGAGCGCCACGTCGAGGTCGGGGGCCTCGATGACCCAGAAGCCGGCAAGGTACTCCTTCGACTCAAGGAAAGGACCGTCGGTGAACATCGGCTCCCCTTCCCTGTTGTCGATCACCGTGGCCGTGTTTGGCGCGTTGAGGCCGCCTGCGAAGACCCAGTGTCCTTCTGCGACGAGCCGGTCGTTGAACGCATTGATCGCGGCCATCTCGGACGGGGTGGCCGAGCCGGTCTTGTCGTCGATCACGGAAACCAGATACTGCATCTCCGGTCAATTCCTCTCGCACCTCAGGCCGCGTACCTCGGGCGCCCGCCGGGCCGGTAGACCTGGAACGTTACCCCCTGCGAGGTCGTTCGCGAGCCGACCAGGTCGAGCGCCGTATCCGGGCCCGATTCGGGGAACAGCCGCGTGCCCTGCCCGACGAGCACGGGATAGGTGAGCAGCGTGATCTCGTCGACAAGGTCGTTGTCGAACAGCCAGCGGACCAGTTGGCCGCTGCCATGGACCTGTAGTTCACCCTCCTGCTCGGCCTTGAGGTCGCGGATACCGGCCGCGACGTCACCGGAGAGGACGGTCGTGCCCGTCCACCGCGGGGCGGTGAGCGTGGTCGAGGCGACGTACTTGGGCCGTGCCTTCAAGGACGACCCGATGGGGCTGCTGCTCGGATCTTCCATCACTCCCCAGGACCCGGCGAAGATCTCGTAGGTCCGCCGTCCGAAAAGGAACGTGTCGGCACGCTGATAGATCTGGCCGAGCCACGTCTCGGCTTCCTCGTCGAACAGCGGCAGCGCCCACCCGCCGCGCCCGAACCCGCCCCTGCGGTCCTCGTTCTGCCCACCGCATCCCTGCATCACACCGTCGACGGACAAGTTGGTCACGGTCGTCAGCTTCATGTTCACGGCTCCTGCCCGATCGGGGCGCCCCTCGCGGACGCTTCTCACCCTCTCCACGAACAGCCCCGCCCCGATCCGACACCGCCGCCGGTTTTTCTTTCGACGAGTTCGGCTCACGGCTTGCGGAACTGCTCCACCAATGCCGGGTAGCCGCTCGCAGCGTGCCCTTCGGTTGCCGCTCGTTCGGCCAATGCCTTGACGAGCCGCGGCAGTTCGGTGTTGATGCCGAGTGTTTCGCTCTCCTCGATCACGTGTGCCATCGCGGCAAGGTGGGTGTCGACGGTGCCGTCGTCTGGCGGATAAACGCCGTCGTCCACCTGCCGCGCGTAGCCGGGCAGCCAGCCGGCCACCGTGTCGATCGCGGTCCGTGCGATGGGGAGATACGCCGTCGCCGAAACACCGGCGGCGCCGAGGATCGCCGCACCGTTGAGGAAGCCGTCGAGCATGCCCCACATGAGGATGAGTGTCCCCATCTCGTGCGTGGCGGACAGACCGGGATCGTCGCCGAGATGGAGGCCGGTGCCGAGCTTGCCCAGCGTGGATCCATGGGCGTCGTACAGCGATCGCGGTCCGCTGTAGGCGATGACGGCGTCGGCGGTGCCGACGGCCTCGGGGACGGCCATGATCCCGCCGCCGAGGTAGTCGCCGCCGCGACGCGTCACCTCCTCGGCGAGTGCTCGGGCGCGCGAGGGCGTACCCGAGGTCAGGTTCACGACGACCCTGCCGTGGAGCGGTCCCTTGAGGACGTCCGCGACGGCGTCGTAGTCCGAAACGCAGACCACCACGAGCGGGGCTGCGGCAATCGCGTCCGCCGGGGACTCGGCGAGCGTCGCTCCACCGGCCACGAGGTCGTCGGCTTTCGCCGTAGTGCGGTTCCACACGGTCGTCGGGTGTCCCGCGCGCAGGAACGCCCCGGCGAGGGCGCTGCCCATCAGTCCGAGGCCGAGAACCGTGACGGGTGTGCCGGTGCGCATCATGTGCTCCTTCGTTGATCGGTGGCACAATCGTCAACGTTCACACCGGTATCAAGGTCAAGGGGAATTCGCTTGTTGATCGGAGAGCTGAGTCGGCGGACCGGAGTGAACTCGCACCAACTTCGGTACTACGAGGCGCAGGGCCTGCTGGTCCCCGAGCGCGCGGGCAACGGCTATCGCGAGTACGCCGACGACGCCGTGCTGACCGTGTCCCAGATCAGAAAACTGCTCGAAGCCGGGCTGTCGACCCAGGAGATCGGGTATCTCCAACCGTGCGTCAGCGGCGCGGCTCCCGAGCTTGAGCCCTGCCCCGAGACCCTCGACCTGCTGCGCGAACGCATCGCGGGACTGGACGAGCAGATCGACACACTCGTCCAGTCCCGGCGGACACTGCGGGACTACCTGGCAGCGACGCAACGGCGATTGGCAGGCTGAGGTCTCAGGACGTCGTAGCCGGTGTCGGTACTCGCGGGATGGCCGAGTTCGGGTCGACACCGGACAACGCGAGTCCCATGACGAAACCGGCGACTTCCTCCAGCTGCCTGGCGCGGCTCAACGGGCCGAGAACCGCGGGCAGCGCGCCGGCGTCACGAACCAGGTCAGCGGTGACGCGCAGTGCGTTCTTGTCATCGCCTGCCAGTGCCACCGTCACCGACTCCGAACCCTCTTTCCATTGATCGGCGGCGAACAGATGGAACGCCTTGACCACCTGAGCGCCTGGTGCCCATTCGGCGACATGTTCGGCTGCCGCCCTTCCATCCGAGGTGAGCAATTCGCCGACGCTGTAATCGATGGCGTTGGTGGGGTCGATCAGTGGAGTCCCGGCCAGCGAACCCTCCGCCGCCCCTGCCGCGCGAAGGATGTCCGGTAGTCCTTGCCAGGTCACGGCGACCAGCACGGCGTCCCTCCCGGCTACTGCCTCCGCTAGGGGCACGGCCCTGGCTTGGTCACCCATCCGCGTCGCCGCGGCCGTCGCTCTGTCCGATGAGCGCCCGCCCACCAACACCTCGTGGCCTGCGCGGGCCCATGCCGCGCCCAGCGCGACGGCCAAGGTTCCGGTGCCCAAAATCCCGATCCGCACGGTTCGTTCCCATCTGTCGTGGATTGCTGAGGGCTACCGTAGGAAGCCGACGCATACCGATCGGTAGGAGACGGACGCGCGAGCATGGCATCGATGAACGACGATCGCACCGCTTCCTGCGAGCAGTTGCTCGCAGACTGCCGACTGCGTGCGGCGACCGAACTGTTCGCCCACACCTGGGATCCGATCGTGCTCGCCGGACTGCGAGCCGGGCCGCTGCGCCGTTCCGAGCTGCTTGAGCGGGTCGGCGGGCTCAGCGACAAAGTGCTGACCGAGACCCTGCGCCGACTGCTCGCCAACGGCCTGGTCGAACGTCGTCGTCATCGGGCGGCGCCGCCTCGCGTCGACTACAGGCTGAGCTCGCTGGGTGCCAGCCTCGTCGACGGGCCGATGCGCGAATTGGCCAGTTGGATACGTGAGTACGGCGACGAGTTGCTGGAGGCGCAGGAGACGGTGCGCTGACCGGCTACTCCGGTGCCAGGTCGGTGAACCGGCTGTAGTGGAGTTGGTGTGCCACGCTGATGGTGCTCGTGGGGCCCGCCCTGTGCTTGGCCAGAATCAGGTCCGCCTCACCTGCTCGCGGATCGTCCCTTTCCCACGCGTCGGGCCGGTGGATCAGCATCACCATGTCGGCGTCCTGCTCCAGTGAGCCCGATTCACGCAGGTCGGCGAGCATCGGCCGCTTGTCGGTCCGCTGTTCGGGCCCACGGTTGAGCTGACTGATCGCGATGACCGGCACTTCGAGTTCCTTCGCCAGCAGTTTGAGATGCCGGGAGAACTCCGACACTTCCTGCTGCCTCGACTCCACCCGCTTGCCCGATGTCATGAGCTGGAGGTAGTCGAGGATGACCAGCTTCAGGTCGTTGCGCTGTTTGAGCCGCCTCGCCTTCGCACGGATTTCCATCATGGTCAGGTTGGGCGAGTCGTCGACGAACAGCGGTGCCTCGCTGATCTCGCTCATCCGCCTCGCCAGCCGGGTCCAGTCGTCGTCGGACATCTTGCCACCGCGCATGTCGGCAAGCCTGATGCGAGCTTCCGCCGAGAGCATGCGCATGACGATTTCGGTCCGGCTCATTTCCAGCGAGAAGATGACGCTGGTCATGCCGTGCCGGATCGAGCAGGACCTCGCGAAGTCGAGGCCGAGGGTCGACTTACCGACACCGGGCCGCGCGGCGACGATGACCATCTGACCGGCGTGCAGACCGTTGGTCACCTCGTCGAGGTCGACGAATCCGGTGGGGATTCCCTGCGCCGTCCCGCCCCGGGACGCGATGGCGTCGATCTCGTCCATGGTGGGTTGCAGCAGTTCTTCGAGCGCGACGTAGTCCTCGCTCGTCCGCCGCTCGGTGACCTCGTAGATGGCGGCCTGTGCGCGGTCGACGACCTCGTTGACGTCTCCGCCGTCGGTACCGTCCGCGCCGTAGCCGTACTGGACGATGCGGGTGCCTGCCTCGACGAGCCTGCGGAGAATGGCCTTTTCGGCCACGATCTGCGCGTAGTAGCCGGCGTTGGCCGCCGTCGGCACGGTGGCGATGAGCGTGTGCAGGTACGGCGCGCCGCCGACCCTCGCCAGTTCGCTTCGCCGTTCCAGCTCGGCCGACACGGTGATCGGGTCGGCGGGCTCTCCCCTGCCGTAGAGATCGAGGATGCAGTCGTAGACGGCCTGGTGAGCCGGACGGTAGAAGTCACCGGGCCGCAGCACCTCGACGACATCGGCGATCGCGTCCTTGGACAGCAGCATGCCGCCGAGTACGGATTGCTCCGCCGGCACGTCCTGGGGCGGTTGACGGTCGAATCCGCCTTGTTGCTCGGACGGTGGGTACGCGGGGCCGCGGTCGTCGGTGATCGCCACCGGTGCAGGCACCTCCTCAATGTCGGGTATCGAACATGCGTTCGATTCTAGCGGAAATCGGTGGCTGCCATTCGGCGCCGGAGGAGCCTCGTTTCGGGCGCCGTCGGAGCACGCTAGATCGCCCGGAAGGACCAGCGCAATCTTGGCTGTGGATCACACTGTGGATAACTTGTTGATGGAGGGCCGCAACCAATCACAGGGCTGTTGATACCTGTGTACAACTTGGGGATGACTTGTGTTTGCATGACGAAAACCCCTGGTAGGAGCCTGTGAGTAAGGTGTGGAGAACTTTGTTGTAAGCCATGCGGCGTGTCGCATCGAGTTGGTGGATCGGCGTGTCGCACATGGCTCTTGTCACCAGGGTGCGGTGCGGCCTGTGGATGAAAGCTACCGAGCGTTTCGTGGGGCCCCGTTGGGCTGAACGAGTGGCCGGTGCTCAGCTCAGGGGAAGCCTGCTCTGTGCGTTCCGTAACCGGTCCACGGAACGCGATCGTCGAGCGGTTCCCCGCGAACGGGAACGGCGGGACCCCCGTTGCCGGGGATCCCGCCGTTGCCGTGAAGCGATGATCGCGACTACTGCGCGACGACCTCGATGCGGACGTCGGCCGTCACCTTCGGGTGCAGCTTGGCGCTGACCCCGTGCTTGCCGAGCGTCTTGATGTGCTCGCCGAGTTCGATGGACCGCTTGTCGAGCAGCGGGCCACCGGCCGCCTTGATGGCGGTGACGACGTCACTGGTGGTCACGGAGCCGAAGAGCTTCTGGGAGCCCTCCGCGGCCTTGGCGCTGAGCTGGATGGCGCCGAGGCCCTCCAGCTTCGCCTTGACCTCCTTGGCGTGGTCGAGGTCGCGGATGCGACGCGACTCCTGCACCCTGCGGATGGTGCGGATGTTCTTCTCCGCGCCCTTTGTCGCCGTGATCGCGAAGCCACGTGGCAACAGGTAGTTGCGCGCGTAGCCGTCCTTGACCTCGACGATGTCACCGGGACCACCGAGATTGGCGACATCGGTCGTCAGAATGATCTTTGCCATGTCCTACTCCCTCTCTCAGCGCGCGGTCGAGGTGTAGGGCAGCAGCGCCATCTCGCGGGAGTTCTTGACCGCGATGGCGATGTCGCGCTGGTGCTGGCTGCAATTGCCGGTGACCCTGCGGGCCCTGATCTTGCCGCGGTCGGAGATGTACTTCCGCAGCAGGTTGGTGTCCTTGTAGTCGATGTGCTCGGGGTGGCCCTGCTTCTCGGCCTTGCAGAACACGCAGACTTTCTTCTTCGGCTTACGAATGGGTGGCTTGGCCACTGTGTACTCCTGGGGAACGATTCTTGTGGTTGCTTAGAAGGGCGGTTCGTCGGAGAACCCGCCGCCACCGCCTCCTGCGGGTGGCGCGGAACCCCACGGGTCGTCGGCAGGCGCACCGGCACCGGCGCCACCGCCGCCCCCGAAGCCGCCGCCACCGCTGCCGCGGCTGACCTTGTTGACCTTGGCCGTGGCGTAACGCAGCGAGGGCCCGATCTCGTCGACTTCGAGCTCGACGACCGTGCGCTTCTCGCCTTCCTTCGTCTCGAAGGACCGCTGCTTCAGCCTGCCCTGCACGATGACCCTCGCGCCCCTGGTCAGCGTCTCGGCGACGTTCTCAGCCGCCTGCCGCCAGATGTTGCAGCGCAGGAACAGCGCCTCGCCGTCCTTCCATTCGCCGGACTGCCGGTCGAAGGTACGGGGCGTCGAAGCGACGGTGAAGTTCGCGACGGCCGCTCCGGACGGAGTGAAGCGCAGCTCGGGGTCCGCTGTCAGGTTGCCGACCACCGTGATGACGGTGTCTCCAGCCATGGCTTCCTGCCTCAGGCCTTCGCCGCTGCGATCTTGGCGGCTGCCTTTGCTCCACGCGGAGCCGTCTGCCGCACGACCTTGGTGCGCAGCACGGTTTCCTGTAGCGAGAGCTGACGGTCGAGTTCCTTGACCGCCTCGGGCTCCGAGTGCAGGTCGAGCACGGCGTAGATGCCCTCTGCGTTCTTGGCGATCTCGTACGAGAGCCTGCGGCGGCCCCAGATGTCGACCTTCTCGACGCTTCCGCCTGATGTGCGGATCACGTTGAGGAAGTTGTCGAGGGTGGGGGCGACCGTACGCTCGTCGAGCGAGGGATCGAGGATGACCATTACCTCGTAATGGCGTGGCACAACCACTCACCTCCTGTGGGCTTCGCGGTCACGGACGTTCCGTGACAGGAGGGTTGTCGACAGACCAGTCTACGGACCTGCTCCGACGGTCTCGTCCGGGGTGGCTCGTACGGTCAGGTCCTGCGCAAGACCCAGGTGCGCACGAGGGCCGCCGTGACGCCAGCCAGCGCGACCACGGCAAGCAGCATCGGCAGCTGGACCGCGGTTTGCGATGGCGGTGCCGCGATGGCGTCGGCGTTGCCAGCGTTGCGCACGTCGTCGCCCTGCCCTGCCCTGGCGCCGTTGTCGTCGGAGTCGGCGCCGAGGATGCCGAACTCGGGTGAGGAGGGCTGTCCCGGAATGCCACTCGACGGCGGGTAGCGAAGGTCCGGCGGCACGCCGATACCCGCGCTCGGCGGGCTCACGGCCGGGATGTCTCCGTAGTCACGTGGCGGGACGGTGGCGCCGCCCGTGCCTTCGAGTGCTCCTGTTCCCGGCGTCGCGCTCGTGCCGCCGTCCTGGCCTGGTGCGGAGGGTGAGGACGGCGAGGAGGGGGACGAAGGGTTGTCGTCGCGCGGGCTCGACGGCGAGGTGTAGTTGGTGGCCGCCACCGGCAGCCCGCAGTTTCCGGCGACCTTGTTCGCGATGGTGCTGAGCGTGGTCTCCTTGGTTTCGCCGAGCACACCGATGCCGGCGGAATCCTTGAGCGCCGCTCGTACCGCTGAGCCGAGCGCGCTGCCGGTGATGGTGCCGCCCTGCGCGTTGGGGACGGAGCCGACGGGCAGTTGTTCCTTGGCGATCTCCCTTGCGAGGTGGTCGGGCCAGATCGTCAGGTGATGCACGACCGCGATCGTCTGTGCCTCTTTCGCGCCCTGCTTGACCAGGTCCCGCACGGACTCACCGCGCAAAAGGATGTCGTCGCCGATCCGCCCCTGAACCAGCTGGGTGCACGAGTCGGCGAGCAGAGTCGTCGAGCTGGCGCTCGCCGTTCCGCCGGAAAGCATCGTCAGGCCGGTGACAGCGGCGGCGACGGCTGCTGTCGTGAGCACCTTGCGCGTTGTCCTTGCCATGGCGGTCGGCGTGATCCGCACGAGAGCGTCCCCTTCGAAGTCGACAGGGTGTTCAAAACCAGCAACGAGGTGTGCACGGAAAAGATACGCGAGAACGGATCAATTCGAGGTGTGAACTGACACCCACGCCCGGCCGGTCAGGCGGACCTGCGCCGAACCCAGGTACGTGCGAGCGCGGCGACGACGAGTACGAGGGCGAGCACGGCAAGCAACATCGGCAGCCGGTCGGGAGCGTCGGGGAGGGACAGCGCCCTCGCCGTTCCCGGGTTGTTCCCGTGCTTGACCGTGTCGGGGGCCCTGTTCGCGTCGGGCCCGCCGAGGTCGGGAACCGCTGGCGGCGTGAACGGCGGGATCGAGACGGCGGGGGGCACGCTGATCGGTCCGAGCGTGGAGAAGTCGCCGATCGGCACGATGCCCGCGAAGCGCTCTGAGGGAACGGGCAGCGTGGACGGCGGAACCTCGGGCGGCGGCGGAGCGGGCTCCTGACCGGGGGCGCCGGGCGCCGGTTCCTCCGGTTCGGGAGGTGGCTCTTCCGAGGGTGGTTCCTCCGGCGCTGGCTTTTCGGGGCGAGGAGGAACGACGGGGTTCGGTTCGGGAATGGCTCGCTGTACCGGCGCGGCTGCCCTGTTCGCCAGGTCGGTCACGGTGTCGCAGAGCCGCCCCGCCGTGTCGACGACGGGGCCGGTCTCGCTGATGCCGAGGCCCTTCAGGGTCTCCTTGACCGGCAGGGACAGCAGCGCGCCCGAATCGGCTCCGAGCCCGACATCCAGCAGGCCCGGGGCGTTGACGGCCGAACCGATGTCCAGGGTGAGCGGCTTGCCATCGTCGCCGTTCAGCGTTCGCGAGCAGCTTCCGACGACGACGGGTTCGGCTGCCGAGGCGACGCCGGGCGCGAGGAGCTGCACCGACAGCGCGGATACGGCCACGAGAACACCGGCGGTGCCGAATCGCCTGCCGTGCGGTCGAAACCCAGACCCCATGAGTTCCTCGCCTTCGCGCGTGGTGCGACCCCAGTCGGAACCGGGTGGATGCGAAACAGGGTCACCGTACTCGATGAACGCGATCGCGGATCGTTACCCTCTTCGAATGCTCATCGGTGCTCACGTAAGGGACGACGATCCGATAACCGCGGCCCGCGACGTCGGTGCCGATGCGGTGCAGTTCTTTCTCGCCGATCCACAGGGCTGGAAGAAGCCGCAGCGGCATCCGCAGGCCGATGAGTTCGGGCAGTCGGGGATCACCGTGTTCATTCATTCGCCCTACGTGCTCAACGTCGCCTCGCTGAACAACCGCATTCGTATTCCCTCGCGCAAGACGCTGGCGCAGCACGTGAGCGCCGCCGCCGAGGTCGGAGCGCGCGGCATCGTGGTTCACGGTGGGCACGTGCGCAAAGGCGAGGACACAGGGGAAGGCTTGGCCAATTGGCGCAAGCTGTTCGAACGGCAGGCCGAGCAAGGCGGTTTCGAGGTCCCCGTTCTCATCGAGAACACGGCCGGCGGTGACGGTGCCATGGCCAAGGACCTCGACATGCTCGCCAGGCTGTGGGACGAGGTCGGTTCTTTCGACGCGGGGTTCTGCCTCGACACGTGTCACGCGTGGGCCGCGGGCTGGGATCTTTCCGACGTGGTCTCGAAGGTCAAGGCGATCACCGGCCGGATCGACCTCGTACACCTGAACAACTCCCGCGACGAGGCAGGCTCGCAACGCGATCGGCACGCGAACGTCGTCGGTGGTGAAGGGACGATTCCCGCCGAACTGCTCGGCGCCGTCGCCGTCGAGGCGGGCGCCCCCGTCATCGTGGAAACCCCGCCTGGTGGGCAGGCCGCCGACATCGAGTTCCTGCGCGGGCTCTGAGCGGCGTGCGCCCGACGCACCGCGCTCAACTCGCGGCGCTGGTTTTCCTGTGCGGGCTCGTGCTCGCCGCGGGGCTCGCGAACAAGTACCGGTGCGCGGGGCCCGAATTCGACGAGTCGGGACGGAGCGCGCCGGACTACTCCGAGCGCGTCAACAGCGACGTCTGTTACTCGGACATCCAGTTCCTGTGGCTGGGCAGGGACATCGACAAGCACGTCTTCCCCTATGTCGACGGCGCCCTCGTCGACGGCAACCTCGTCGGCGGGACCGTTGAGTACCCGGTGCTGACCGGCGTGCTCATCTGGGCAGGTGCCGCGTTCGCGGACAACGACGCCCAGTTCCTGTTGCTTTCGGCGTTGTTGCTGGCGCCGTTCGGGCTGCTCACCGCGTGGCTGCTCGGCAGGCTCGCCGGCTGGAGAGCATTGCTGTGGGCGCTGGGTCCGCCGCTGGTGCTGTACGCCTTCCACAACTGGGACCTGCCTGCGGTGGCGGCTTCCGTCGCCGCGTTCTTCGTGATCTACCGGGCGAGCTGGCCGCTCGCGGTGCGCACGAGCGTGGCCGCCGCACTGCTCGGTATCGGGTTCGCGCTCAAGCTCTATCCCGCGCTGTTCGTACTTCCGCTCGTTCTCTATGCCTTCACGAGCGAAGGCGGGAGGAACGTGAGAGCCGCGGTGCGGGTCGTGCTGGTCGCGGCGTCGACCGCGATCGTGGCGAACGTGCCTTTCGCGATCGCCGGATTCGACGGCTGGTGGGCATCATTCCTGTTCCAGGGCGAGCGTTCGGCCGACCTGACGACCAACTCGCTGTGGTACTGGGGCGTCCGGTTGTTGTTCGGCGACGACGAGGCGGGATTCCGGTCGTTCGTCGACGTGGTGTCACCGGTACTCGTCATCGCGGCGGTAGCGCTGGCCTGCTGGCTCGGCTGGCGGCGTTATCGCGAGGAGGGCGGCGAGTACCCGCTGTTGCCAGTGGCAGCGGCGGCGTTGTGCGCGTTTCTGTTGCTGCACAAGGTGCATTCACCGCAGTACACGCTGTGGCTGTTGCCGATGTTCGTGTTGCTCAAGGTGCGGTGGGGCTGGATCGTCGGCTACCTGCTCGCCGATCTGGCCATGGGCATCGGGATCTTCCGTTGGTACAGCGAACTCGGCGGAGGAGGCGGCGCGATCTACGACGGGTTCGCGGCGCAGGCCGTCGTCATCGGTGTGTGGGGAAGGGCCGCGCTGCTTGCCGGGCTCTACTTCGCGTTCCTTTCGGCGAAGGCGGTGCCGCGCTACACGGTTGCTTTGGATCGCCTCACCACGACGACGTCGTTCGCGCCGTCGAGTACCCCACCGGCCGGGTCGTCGTCGCCCGCCGTGCGCACGAGGTCGGTCGACGGCCGGTAGATCTCCCTGATCACCAGTACGCACAGCAAGACGACCAGTACGTCGCGGGCGACGACCGTGCCGAGGAACCAGCCTTCCGGCAGTCCCTTCTGGTCCATGCCGAGGTAGTAGAACATGCGCGGTGCCCACACGAGCGCGTCGACGACCATCCACAACAACAGGAGCCGCCAGCGAGGAATGGCGAGTACCGCGAGCGGGATGAGCCACAGTGAGTACTGCGGGCTCCACACCTTGTTGGTGAGCAGGAACGCGGCGACGACGAGGAAGCAGAGTTGCGCGACGCGTGGCCGCACCTGTGCGGTGAGCCCGATGAACGCGATTCCCGCACAGCACAACAGGAACAGCACCCCGCTGACGGCGTTGAGCACGCTCGGTGTCTGTCCCGGATCGAGCGGTCCGTCGAAACCAGCCCAGCCCGTGAAGTAGGAAACGACGTTGTAGAGCGAGTCCGGGTCCATCCCGCGTTCGGTGTTGAGCCGGAAGAACTCCTCCCAGCCTTCACGGAGAAACAGTATGAAGGGAAGGTTCACCACGAGCCACGTGCCTGCGGTGACAAGCGCCGTGGTGCCCCATTCTCGAAGCTTGCCCGCTCTCAGGCACAGCACGAGCAACGGACCGAGTAACAACAACGGGTACATCTTGGCCGCGGCACCGATCCCGAGCAGCAAACCGGCGAGCACCGGTTTTCGCCGGGCCCACGCGAGCAGGCCGGTCGCGGCGAACGCGGCGGCGATGGTGTCGAAGTTGGTGAACGCGTGCACGATCACGAGTGGTGACGCGGCGACGAGCAGCGCGTCCCACGGTCGTCGGGTCGACGTCTTCGCCACGGCCCAGATCGTGACGAGCCAGGCGAGCGCGAGGAACAGTGCCGTGATGTTGAAGTAGACGGCGACCGGAAGCGCGCCAGGCAACCAGCCCGCCTGGGCGACATCGGTCCAGCCGTGGGTGAGTTTGGCGTTGACCCACTGGAAGAGCCCCGTCAGCACCGGGTATTCCATGTACCGGACCTGTTCGCGGTCGGTGCCCTCGTTCTCGACCCAGTTCGTGGCGTAGGGGAACGTGCCGTCCTGGTTGAGGCGTTCCGCCGAGTAGAGCGGAACGACGTCGGAGTAGCACATCGCGACGTACGGCCTGCCGGATCGCCAGTCCAGTTCGGCCTGGCCGTCCGGATTGACGAACTGCTGGATGCAGGCGGCTTTTCCGAACCAGCCGATGGTCAGCGCGATGACGCCGAGCAGCAGACCGACCCGCAACGGTGACCAGAACCAGTGCCTTCCCACCGCGGCGTGCTCGCCGAGCGGGCCGCCGATCGGCCTCGTCGCGGCGGCGAGTGCGGGGTCTTCCCGGCTGGGGATGACTCGTTGCGAGGCATCCAGCGACATGGTGTCGGGTGTCCCCGTCTGAGGAGGGTCGTGCTTATCGCTGGACACCCGCGGAATGTTACGTGCCGACCATGCGCCGGGTGTGAAGCCCGGCGTCCCCCGATCAAACGACAACGGCCGCGCCGACGAAATCGTCGGCGCGGCCGTTGTCACTGGGCCACGGTGGTCAGCCGCCGCTGTCTTCTTCGTCTCTGCCTATCGGCGGCCAGTCGGGAGCCGTGGGCGGGGTCGGCCGATCCGGGTCGTCTTCCTCGGTGGAGGTCTCCGACTCGGTGCTGCTGGTCGGCGTCTCCGGTTCGGAGCTCGTCTCCGGAGTCGTCGTCTCCGGTTCCGAGGTCGTTGTCGGCGGCGCCTCGGTCACCGGCGGCGGATCCGGCTCCGGCGGGGCCGGTGGCGTTCCGATCGGTTCGACCGGCTCGAAGTCCTCTTCCGGCTGCCCTTCGAGGTAGGTGTCCATGAACTCCTTCCAGACCTCGCCTGGCAGGCCGCTGCCGTAGATCCGGTTGCCGGCGGCGTCCCTGATCGGTTCGCCACCACCGGTGCCGACCCAGACTGCCGCCGACACCTGCGGCGTGTAGCCGACCATCCACGCCTGGGAGTTCTCGTTCACCGACTTTTCGCCGTCGGGGCTGACGTACTGGTGCGTTCCCGTCTTGCCCGCGCACTGCCGTCCGTCCGCGCACGCGATTTCGGAGCGGATCGGAACCGGCAACAGCGACTCGGTGACGTTACCCGCGATCTGTTTGCTCTCCTCGGGATCGGAGCTGAACGCGGGCTCGCCCTCTGTGGCAGCCTCCGTGGTCTCGTCGAAGACGACCTCGCCGTCCGAGGTGGTGAGTTTCGCGACGAAGTGGGTGTCGTGTCTGACTCCGCCGGATGCGAACGAGGCGTACGCGGCGGCCATGTCCGTCGGGGTGACCATGGTGTCACCACCGCCGATGGAGATGTTGCCGTCGAGGCTGCCCATGGTGGCGAGATCGCCGTGTTTCTCAGGAATGCCCGCGCCCAGCGCGGCATCGACGACGGCTTGCGGCCCGACCTCGTTGACCACCATGTCGTAGAACACGGTGTTGATCGATCTCTCCATGGCTTCCGCGACAGTGCACTGTGCGCACTGCACGTTTTCCGAGTTGCGGATCTCGACGCTGCCGAACTGTCGCGGTGAACTGCCGTCGTAGATCTCGCCGAGCCCCTTGCCTCTCTGCAACAGCGCGACGAGGTCGAACGGCTTGAACGACGATCCGGGGTTGCGCTGGGTATTGCCCCAGTCCTTCTCGTCGACGCCGATCTCGCGCGGCCCCCCGTAATAGGCGAGCACCCCGCCGGTGTTCGGGTCGACGGCGACGAGTGCCTTGCGGAGTTCGGCCGGTTCGTCGCCCATGACGTCGTTCACCGCTTGCTTCGCCGCGTCCTGCGCCCGCTGATCGATCGTCGTGTAGACGTGATAGCCGCCTGCCTGGAGCTTTTCCTCCGGATAGCCCTTCGCTTCGAGTTCGGCCTTGACTCTCGACTCGATGAAGGCGTCCGGTCCCGTGATCGACTCCGGCTTCGCTTGCTCGTAAGGGACGGGCGTCGGGAACTGTGCCGAATCCCGGTCTTCCTGTGACAACCACTGGTTCTTCACCATCTGGTCCATCACGTAGTTCCAGCGCTGCATCGCGACCTCGTTGTTCTCGGAGCGTCCCGGCTGCTGGATGAGTCCGGCGAGCAGTGCCGCTTCCGATGCGTTGAGGTCCTTGGCGTCCTTTGCGAAGAACGCCTGTGCCGCGGTCTGGATGCCGTAGGCGCCGCGCCCGAAGTAGATCGTGTTCAGGTACGCGGTGATGATCTCGTCCTTGGACTGCTCGTTGTTCATCTTGAACGACTTGACGAGCTCGGTCCACTTACGAGTGAGTGTGCTCTCTTCGTTTTCCGTTGCCTTCTTGATGTACTGCTGGCTGATGGTCGATCCACCACCGACACCGCCGGTGACCTGGTTGTACACCGCGCGCAGGATGCCGGTGAGGTCGAAGCCGGAGTTGGTTTCGAACGTCGCGTCCTCCGCCGCGTAGACGGCGTGCCGCACGACGGGCGTGACGTCCTCCGGCTTGAGGATGATCCGGTTGCCTCCGTCGGGAGGAATGTCCTTGCCCATCTCCTTGCCGTCGGCGTAGTAGAAGGTCACGACCTTGCTCTGACCGGCAGCGACTTCTTGAGGAGACGGGACGTCCACGAGGAAGTAGGTGACCGCGAACGCCAGCGCGGGCAACACGAGGAAGACGCCGACGAACGCGTAGAGGGTGCGCCGGATGCGGCGCCATCGCCGCTTCTTGCGCTGGGCGGGTGTCAGCGGCGGCTTGTTCTTGCCATTCTTGCCCGCCGTGGCCTCTTCTTCTTCGTCGAGACCCGTTTCAAGGAAACGTTGTTCGTCCTCTTCGGACCAGCGGTGTTCCCCCGAGTCGTAGGCGTCGTAACCGTCGTCGTCGGAACTCGTGCCGTTGTGGGCACGATGTGTGATCAGCTCGGGTTCGCGTTTCTCGGTCGGAGGGCCCGGAGGGACGACGACGTTGGCCGACCGGTCGCCCTGCGGACGCCGACCTTGCGGCTGCTGCCGGGGCGGAGGAGGTTGCCTGCGGCCCCCTTGCTGTGGCGAGCCCTGCTGCGGCGAGCCCTGCGGGGGGCGGCCGTGTGGAGGTGGACCAGGCGGCCGACCGCCTGCGGGAGGGGGGCCTTGCCTTCGGCCGGGTGGTGGAGCGCCCCTGCCCGGAGGTGGTTGCCGGGGGCCGCCTTGTGGGCGGCGGGCGGGCGGCTCGTCGCCACTGGGCCACTGGGGGTTGCGCGGTGGCTGTGGGCGTTGCGGTGGCCTGCGGGGTGCGCGAGGCGGCTCGTCGCCCGTTGGCCACTGTGGACCAGCCGCGTCACCGGACGGCCACGCACGGTGGCCTCCACGGCCGCTATGTCTGCCGTGCCCTGGTTCTTCTTCCGGCCAGCCGTGATTTCCCTGGTCGTTCACTCAAGACCCTCCCAGATCGGCGCGTCGGGGTACGCCGTTCTGTGGACCGAACTGTTTCTGTGCGCGGCGGGACCCCGTAATCCAGCCGGTGTCTGCCGTCACTGACCTGCGGTCCTCCGTGAGCGTGGGTGTGGTTCTCCGGTACCGAGGACGTACGACTGCACCAAGTGGTTCCATCCGCAGGACCGGCAAACCTCGACAACGTAAACGGTGAACTCGCCGAAAAGGTTGGCCATCCGCTCCAGTTCTTCTGGAGCGCGGGCGGAGCCGGCGACGTGCTTGAGTTCGTCGCCGTAAACCCAGGAGACGTGGGTGAGTGCTTCTTTGCGGCAGACCGGGCAGGTCGTCTTGCTCGGCTTTCCGTGGAACCTGGCTGCCCTGAGCAGGTACGGGGTGGCGTCACAGACGTCCGCCGAGCTGACCCTGCCAGCGTAAACCTCGGCCAGCAGCGCACGGCGCTGTAGCGCGTAGTCGACGATCTGCCGCTGGTTTCGCACCACAACAGAGTACGTGCTTCGAGTGTGTTGGCGATGAGCCGATCTTTTTAGTGATCTACGCGGCTCTTTACGACACGCCGCGCAAAGAATAACGGTTTGGTTAACGCCATCCTTCTCCGGGGTGGCTTGGCCGTTATGTACACCACTTCGATGTATCGAGCCGATATAATCGGCCGGTAGGTTGGTTGAAGCCGTCCGGCAAACACAGCGGCAACGCCGGATGGTCCCGTTTCGTTCCCGGGAGGGGGTGCGCCGTGCTGGAGTTCGCAATTTTGGGGCTGCTGCACGAAGCACCGATGCACGGCTATGTGCTGCGCAAACGGCTCCACGAGACCCTCGGTATGTTCCGCGCGTTCTCCTACGGCTCGCTGTACCCGACGCTGCGTCGGATGGTGCGGGACAACTGGATCGTCGAGGAGTCGGCCGATGTCGGTGGGGGCTGGAACCGCAGGGCAAAACGTGTTTACAAGCTCACCGCGGAAGGCAAGGAACGGTTTGCCGAGCTACTTGCCGACGCCGGCCCACAGACGTGGGACGACGAAGGTTTTGGGGTGCACCTCACGTTCTTCTCGCGAACGCCTGCCGACGTCAGGATGCGAATCCTGGAAGGAAGGCGCCGCCGTGTCGAGGAACGCCGCGAAGGTCTCAGGGCAGCGTTGGCCAGAGCCGAGGAAAAGATCGACCGCTACACCCGTGAGCTGCATCAGCTCGGCCTGGAGACGAGTGAGCGGGAAGTGCGCTGGCTCAACGAGTTGATCGCGCACGAACAAGCCGAGCAACGCAGCAAAGAAGCCTGACCCGCGTCTCGGCAAGACCTACACACGGAAAACTAGTAAGGGAGATACCGGCATGGGCGAGAACCGCCGCGTAAAGGTGGCCATCGTTGGCGTCGGCAACTGTGCGGCATCGCTGGTCCAGGGCGTTCACTACTACCGCGACGCCGACCCGAACGCACGCGTGCCCGGCCTGATGCACGTGCAGTTCGGCGAGTACCACGTCCGCGATGTCGAGTTCGTCGCCGCGTTCGATGTGGATGCCAAGAAGGTTGGTCAAGACCTTTCCGAGGCCATCCTTGCCAGCGAGAACAACACCATCAAGGTCTGTGACGTTCCACCGCTGGGTATCCCGGTACTGCGCGGGCACACCCTCGACGGGCTCGGCCGGTTCTACCAGGAAACGATCGAGGAGTCCGACGAGCGGCCGGTCGACGTCGTCGCCGCGTTGCGGGCGGCCGAGGTGGACGTGCTCGTCTGCTACCTCCCTGTCGGTTCGACCGACGCCGCGAGGTTCTACGCGCAGGCCGCACTCGACGCCGGTGTCGCCTTCGTCAACGCGATTCCCGTTTTCATCGCCTCCGACCCCGAGTGGGCCGAGAAGTTCGAGCAGGCCGGGGTGCCGATCGTCGGCGACGACATCAAGTCGCAGGTCGGTGCCACGATCACGCACAGGGTGCTCGCGAAGCTCTTCGAGGACCGTGGAGTCCAGCTCGACCGCACGATGCAGCTCAACGTCGGCGGCAACATGGACTTCAAGAACATGAAGGAGCTGGAGCGGCTTGAGTCGAAAAAGATCTCGAAGACCCAGGCCGTGACCTCTCAGATCGACCGCGACCTCGGCAAGGGCAACGTGCACGTCGGTCCTTCGGACTACGTGCAGTGGCTCGACGACCGCAAGTGGGCCTACGTGCGGCTTGAGGGGCGCGCTTTCGGTGACGTGCCGCTGAACCTCGAGTACAAGCTGGAGGTGTGGGACTCCCCCAACTCGGCAGGCATCATCATCGACGCGGTGAGGGCAGCGAAGATCGCCAAGGACCGTGGTGTCGGTGGTCCGCTGCTTTCGGCTTCGTCTTACTTCATGAAGTCGCCGCCGGTCCAGTACGACGACTCGAGCGCTCGTGACTCCGTCGAGAAGTTCATCTCGGGAGAAGTGCAGCGCTGAGCAGGGCTTTCAGTAACGGCAACCCCCGTGATCGCACGAGATCACGGGGGTTGCCGCCGTTCGGGAGGGCTCAGCCTTCGAGCGCGGCGAGCGCGGAAGGCAGTTCGCCGACGCCGTCGAGCACGGCCGCGGCCTTGGCCAGCACACTCGGGTCGGGCGGGAAGTGCGGGTTGGGAACGCCGATCACGGTCATGCCCGCGGCGAGCGCCGCGCGAAGCCCGTTGGTCGAGTCTTCGACCGCCGCGCAGTTCTCGGGGCTGATTCCGAGCCTTGCCGCCGCGGCGAGGTAGACGTCAGGAGCCGGTTTTCCAGCCCGCACCTGTTCGCTGGAGATGGCGACGGGCACGAGCCCGCTCAGGTTCGTCGCATCGAGGAACGTGTTGATCAGCACGGGCGGCGAGGAGCTGGCGATGGCGACGGGATGGCGCTCGGCGACCGCTCTCACCGTTTCCTCGGCGTCCGGCAGCAGCGGTGGGCGGCCCGAATAGTTGTCGGTCATGCGTTCGACGACGGTTTCGGCTACCTGCTCGGGGGTCAGCTTGGTGCCGAGCCGGGTGACCAGGTAGTCCGCCCATTCTGGGGTGCTCATCCCCTGTAGCGCCCGCGTCGCCTCTTCTTCCCAGGTGCCGCCGTGTTCGGCCACGACGGATCTGCGCACGTCGTCCCATAGTTTCTCTGAGTCGACCAGCACCCCGTCAAGATCGAAAACCACTGCTTCCATTCGGGCAGCCTACGTGTGGCATTACTTCGCATAGCTAAGCAATAGAGCTCAGGCTGGCTAAGTGAATTCTGGAGCCGTCGAGTAGGAACCCGTCGCTGATGAGTACTGAGCAACATTCGAGTCTGCTGGATGCCGTGAAAGGGCAGCCGAAACAGGTGTGTGGATCACGGCCTTCGCGGCGGTGATCGCCTTCATGGGAATCGGCCTCGTCGATCCGATCCTGCTCTCGATCGCGGACGGGCTCGACGCTTCGCCATCGCAGGTGACGCTGCTGTTCTTCTCCTATCTGGCCGTTCAGGTCGTCGCGATGCTCGTGACCAGTGCCGCCAGCGCCCGATTCGGGGCCAAACGCACGGTGCTCGTCGGTCTCAGCCTCATCGTCGTCGCCACCCGCGCTGTGCACGATGGCCGATTCGATCGAGCAGTCAGGTCGTGTCTGACGAGCCCTTAGCCTGCTGCGCGTGGCCAGCGTGGCCCGGACTCGCGCACCGTTCCCGCCGAGGCGGTTTTCGTCGGCGAAGAGGTCTGACCGCACCGCCCACCAGCCGTTCGTTCTTCGTTCATCTCGAAGACCGGATCGGCTTGCCTTGGCCACCTACGGTCGCACTCGTTCCCCTGACTGAGTGACACTGGAGGGCCGTGTGTCCGTCGAGCCGAGACGTTTCCTGCCGCTGTTGACTTCCCACCGCACGGGCCGCTCAGCGGTCACCTGCGAATACCGTTGTGGCAACGCATGCGCGCACCCCGCGCCGAACCAGTCGGACAACGAGTACTTCGGTGACGTCGTCAAGAACGTCGTCTCCCGGCGTGGAGCGCTCAAGGCGAGCGCTGTGCTGACCGCGTCCGCAGCCGGTTTCGCCGCGCTGTCGGGCACCGCGACGGCCGCCCCACCACCACACGCGGGCAAGCCAGGACGTCCTGGCAAGCCGGGAAAGCCGGTTCCTGGTACGGATTTCGACGCCGTCGCTCCCAACACTGCCGACGCCGTCGTGATCCCCGATGGCTACGAGCAGAACGTGGTGATCCGCTGGGGTGACGCCGTTCTGCCAGGTGCGCCGAAGTTCGACTTCCACCGGCAAACCGCCTCGGCGCAGGCAAAGCAGTTCGGGTACAACAACGACTTCGTCGGACTGATCCCGCAGGATCCGCTGAACTGGCGCAATCTGCTTGTCGTCAACCACGAGTACACGACAGAGACCGACATGTTCCCCGCCGACCAGTACGACCCCGAGAACCCGACCGAGGAGCAGGTGCGGATCGCGATCGCCGCACACGGGCTTTCCGTCGTGCAGGCCGTGCGCGACCCGCGCGGCGGCCTGCGGGTTGTTCCGAGCAGGTACAACCGGCGAATCACCGGGGAAACCGAGTTCGAGGTGCGCGGTCCGGCGGCAGGTTCGGACTACCTCAAGACCTCGGCCGACCCGACCGGCCGCAAGGTGCTGGGAACGCAGAACAACTGCGCCGGCGGCGTGACCCCGTGGGGCACGGTGCTTTCCGGCGAGGAGAACTTCAACCAGTACTTTGCCAACGCCAGTTCGGTGACCGATCCCGTCGTGGCGAAGCGACTCAGCCGCTATGGCCTCAGCGGTGGGGCAACGACTCGCAAGTGGGAACGCTACGACGACCGCTGGGACGTCGCGAAGGAGCCCAACGAGGTCAACCGGTTCGGCTGGGTGGTCGAGATCGACCCGAACGACCCGCACTCGAAGCCGGTCAAGCACACCGCGCTCGGCAGGTTCAAGCACGAGGCGGCCAACATAAAGATCACCAAGGACGGCAGGGTCGCCGTGTATTCCGGTGACGACGAGCGCTTCGACTACATCTACAAGTTCGTGTCGAAGGGCAGGTACAAGAAGGGCAAGAGCGCGCACGCGCGCAGGCACAACATGGCGTTGCTCGACGAGGGCACCCTCTATGTCGCGCGCTTCGAAGGCAACAGCCCGGCCGAGGAGATCGACGGCACCGGAACGCTGCCTTCCGACGGTGAATTCGACGGAACCGGAAAGTGGATCCCGCTCGCAAGCGGTAACGAGTCCTATGTAGACGGATTTACCGCCGAGGAGGTCTACATCTTCACGCGGCTCGCCGCCGACACGGTCGGGGCGACCAAGATGGACCGGCCGGAGGACATCGAGCCCAACCCCGTCAACGGCAGGATCTATGCCGCGCTCACCAACAACAGCGACCGTGGCGCGGCAGGCAAGCCGGGAGCCGACGAGGTCAACCCGCGCAACGGCAACCGCAACGGGCACATCCTGGAATGGGAGGAGAAGCGAGGCGACGCGGCGGCGACGACGTTCGAGTGGCGGCTGCTGCTCGTATGCGGGGACCCCGCCACGGCCGACACCTACTTCGGCGGTTTCCCGAAGGACCAGGTGAGCCCGATTTCCTGCCCCGACAACGTCGCCTTCGACCGGCACGGCAACCTGTGGATCTCGACCGACGGCAACGCGCTCGGCGCCAACGACGGCCTCTTCTCGGTGCCTGTCGACGGCCCGAACCGAGGCCAGGTCAAGCAGTTCCTCACGGTGCCGGTCGGTGCGGAGACGTGCGGCCCCGTCGTCACCGACGACCTCGTGCTCGTCGCCGTCCAGCATCCGGGTGAGGGCGCGGGCGCGGCGGAGCCCGAATCGCACTGGCCGGACGGCGGAAAGGCCAACCCGCGCCCCGCGATCGTGTCGGTATGGCGCAAGGGCAGGTTCCACTCCGGGCGCATCGGCATCAGGTAAGCGGGTGCGGCGCGAGCGGTTGCGGCTACGGTGGAAGCCATGGCTGATCAACCGCTCGCGCTGGTCACCGGCGCATCCCGGGGTATTGGCGCCGCCGTCGCGCGCGCGCTCGCACCGACGCACCGGCTGCTGCTCGGCGGTCGCGACGAGACCGCGCTCGCCGGGGTCGCGGAAGGGCTGCCTTCGGCGAAGCCGTGGCGAGTGGATCTCACCGACCCGGCCGCCATCGCCGACGCGGCGGGCCGCATCGACGAACTGTCCGTACTCGTGCACTCGGCAGGCGTCGCCAAGCTGGGCACCGTCGCCGAATCGGGCGCGGACGCGTGGCGCGACAATTTCGAGGTCAACCTCGTCGCGGTCGCCGAACTGACCAGGCTGCTGCTGCCCGCGCTCAGGGCGGCACGCGGGCACGTCGTGCTGATCAACTCGGGTCAGGGGCTTTCGGCGAGGCCGGGTTGGGGGCCCTACGCGGCGAGCAAATTCGCGCTGCGCGCGTTCGCCGACGTGTTGCGTGCGGAGGAAGAACCCAACGGGCTGAGGGTGACCTCCGTGTTTCCCGGCCGCACCGACACCGACATGCAGCGTTCGGTCGTCGAAGGCGAGGGCGGTGAGTACACGCCGTCGAACTACCTGCTCCCCGATTCCGTCGCCGCCGCCGTCTCCGGTGCGGTGACGGCGAGCGACGACGCCCACCTGACCGAGTTGGTCATCCGGCCACGTCCGCGGTAGCCACTCAGCCGCGCAGCCGTGCCGACGTGGTCGCGATCCCTGCTTGCGCGGCAGCGCGATCGGCCCTTGTCGATTCGCCTTCGGAGACCACGTGATCGCCGGCGACCCACACGTCGGTGACCCTCCGCGAGCCTGCCGCCCACACCAGGTTGGCGAGTAGCTGGTCGTCGGGTACGTCGAGACCGGTGGCGAACGCGGGGTCGTCGAGGTCGATGTGCACGATGTCGGCCCACCGGCCCTGTTCGAGCGCACCGAGGTCGTCGCGGCCGAGCGCGTCGGCACCGCCCCTTGTCGCCATGGTCAGCGCGTCGGCCGCGGTGACCACAGTGGAGTCCTGCGTCGCCAGCCTCGCGAGCATGGCGCTGAGCTGGATTTCCTCCCAAAGGTCGAGGTCGTCGTTGCTGGCAGGGCCGTCCGTGCCGAGTCCGACCCTGACTTTCGCGGCTCGCAGCTCGGCAAGCCGCGCGATGCCGGAGGCGAGCTTCGCGTTGGAACCTGGGCAGTGCGCGACGCCCGCACCGCCTGCCGCGAGTAGCGCGATGTCCTCATCGGACAGATGGACGGCGTGCGCGGCGAGCAACCTGCCTTCGAGCAGCCCGGTTTTCTCAAGCAGCAGCGGGACGGAACCGTGTTCGGCGCGTTGTGCCGCGTCCTCGTCGGCCGCCTCGGCGACGTGGATCTGCACGAGTGCTCCCCTCGCCGAAGCCGACTTCGCGACAAGCGAGAGCGCTTCCTGCGGAAGCATGTACGCCGAGTGCGCGGCGTACGACAACTCGACGCGGTCGCCGTCACCGAAGCGAAGTCCGTCGGTGTCGATCCACCGCTCGGTGTTCGCGATCATCGCGCGCCAGTCGAAACCGGGAAGATCGATGATGGGCCCGCCGAGTACCGTCCTCGCCCCCGTCGTCAGCACGGCGTCGGCGATCTGCTCAGGACAGGTGTACATCTCCGCGCTCGTGGTGATACCGCGACGCAGCATCTCGATCGAGCCGAGAAGCATCCCCGCGCGCACGTCCTCCGGCCTCAGCTTCGCCTCGGCAGGCCAGATGATCTCGCGAAGCCAGCGCAGCAACGGAAGGTCGCCGCCCATGCCCCTGAACAGGACCATGGGACTGTGCGCGTGCGCGTTGATCAAGCCTGGCAGCAGGATTCCGGGAAGGTCGACGGTCGCGTCGCCGTCGGAGAGGGCCGGTGCGTCCGCTTGCCTGCCGCAGTAGCCGATGCGGCCCGCGTCGTCGATGTCCACGACGCCGTCCCTCACCACGGAGCACGCGGGATCGACGGGCAATACGACAGGAGAACGCAAACGCTTGGTCATAGCCGGATTCTAGGAGTCAATCCGGATCGACGACACCGTTTCGCCATGCCCACGCCGCGATCTCGACCCTGTTGCGAGCACCGATCTTTCCCTGCACCGAAGCGAGATGGGTCTTGACCGTCGACAGCGAGAGGTACAGCTCGGTGCCGATTTCCGTGTTGGTCAGTCCCCTCGCTGCCGCCTTGACGACGTCCAGTTCGCGCGCGGTCAACGGTTCAGCCGGTTGCTCGGCGGCTTTCCTCGACGGCGGTTGCTCGCCGAAGTGCCGCAGCAGTCGCACGGTGATTTGCGGGGACACCAGGGCGTCGCCGCGAGCGGCCGCCCGAATGGCTTCGAGTAGCAGCGCGGGTCCCGCGTCCTTCAGCAGGAAGCCCGATGCCCCTCCCTGTAGCGCGGTGTGCACGTACTCGTCGAGGTCGAACGTGGTGACGACGACGACCTTCAGCGGATCGGCGACGTCGGGGCCTGCCAGTTGTTTGGTCACCTGGAGGCCGTCCATGCCCGGCATCCGGATGTCCAGCAAACACACGTCGGGTCGTAGTTCGCGGGCCTTGCGGACGGCTTCGATGCCGTCGGCGACGTCGGCGACCACCTCGATGTCGTCCTGCGCGTCGAGAATCATCCGAAACCCGATGCGCACCATGTCCTGGTCGTCGGCGATCAGTACCCGGATCACGCTGTGCTCTCTCCTTCCGTGCCGCCCGTGAGTGGCAGCCACACTTCGACAAGCCAACCACCACCTGGCGCGGGTCCCGCGGACAGCCTGCCGCGAAGCAGTTCGACCCGTTCGCGCATCCCGATGAGACCGTAGCCACTCGATCCGCCCGGCGGCTTCCTGTGTTCACCGTTGCCGTTGTCCGCGACCACGATGTGCAGCTCCTCGCCGCGCACCTTGACGGAAACCCTGACCAGAGTCGCCCCCGTCGCGTGCTTGCCGACGTTGGTCAGCGACTCCTGGACGAGCCGCAGTGCCGAGCGGGCAACCTCCTGCGGAAGGTCGGCTGGAATGTCGAGTTCTATCCGCGTTGGTACGCGGTGGTTTTCCGCGTCGACGATCCTGCGAAGGTCGGCGGCGAGGTCGGTGGTCGCCTGCTCGCTGAATTCGTTCGTTCCAGCGGGGGCGTCGCCGCGCATGCTGCGCACGAGCCTGCGCATGGCGGCCAGCGCTTCGACACCGGCGTTCTCGATCTGGCCCAGCGCGTCGACCACGATGCGCGGGTCCTTCTCGCCGACCATCTTCGCGGCCTGCGCTTGCACGACGATGCCGGTGACGTGATGGGCGACGACGTCGTGCAGTTCCCTCGCCAGTGCCATGCGTTCAGCGGTCTGCGCGTCGCTCACCGCCGAGCGCACGGTCTTGTCCCGTTCCGAGTCGCGGGCCTTGAAGTAGAGACCCGTCGCGACGGCGATGCCGAGCAGCAGCAACGCGGCGAGCACCATGGCCCTGAGCGAGCTGTCGTTGCTGGTGGGTCCGTTCAGCAGCGCGGCGACCGCGACGGCGCCGCTCAGGCCGATGATGTATCCGCCTGCCACGTTGGCCGACGTGTACCTGACGAGGGTGACGACCATCGAGATCCCCGCGATCACCTGCGTGATCGGCAGGCCGCCGAGCAGCGGGTAGCCCAACCCGACGTGCCCGAGGTGCACCGCGGCCGCCGAGAGCAGGATCGTGAGGGAGAGGACGACGGCCCACAGGGCCGGGCGGCGGATGGCGAGAACGGCACTGCCTGCCGCGATCGCGGAGCAGATGACGATCGCGGCTCCCGCGACACCGATCGGCGCCGCCTCGAACATTTCGAGGAACAGTGCGAGCGTCAGCCCGCCGACCAGCGGCCACTGGTGACGCAGCAGTTCGACGGCCGCGCTGCGTTCGGGCCGCACCTCCGCCTGCCGGGACTGGATACCCAGCGCGATGGCGATCGTGAGCAGAATGGCCCCGCCGATGGCGGTCTGGATGGCCCTGTCGGCGTAGTTGTGTCCCGACCTGCCGAAAACGGCGATGAGCGTCGCCGACACCAGCGCGATGGTCGTGGTGACGGCGATGCCGCCCCTGGCGAGCCGGAAGCAGAAGTAGACCATTTCGAAGCCCGCGACGGTTTCCGCGAACGAGATGTGCGCGAGCAGTGCCGTATAGGGCAAGGCGTTGGAGACGTAGATCAGCATCGTCGAGCCGACCAGCACGACCGCTCCGGCCCAGGAAGCGGTGATCGGCTGGCTACGGGCCCACAGCGCGCATGCCGAGAACGCGAGGATCCCCGGCAGCAGCAACAGGTCGGACCCCTTCGGTCCCGCGTCGTCGAAGCTCGCGGAAAGGATGATCAGCAGGTCGCAGAGGACGGCGGCGACCAGCACGATGCCGGAAAGGCCGAGCCACTGTAGAGCTGCTGACACCTTGAGACGGACAGGACGTTGGACCACGACGTGACAGTAGATGACCCGGTCCGTGGCTCACCTTGGCCGTTAGGCCGTCCTCCCCTCGGCCGATCGGCTGAGGGGAGGACCGGCAGAGTTGGCCGTCTGTCCGAAGTGGTGGGTGTGCCGCCTGGGGGAATCTGCTTCGCATGCGATCACAGACAACCGGCTCGATGAGTCCACCCGCGACAGCCACGGTGCCAGCTCTCTCCGGGAGAGGGCTCGTCAAACGCTATGGAACGCAGTACGCACTCGCCGGTGTCGACATCGACATAGCCAGAGGTGAGGCGCTTGCGATCGTGGGCCCTTCCGGTTCGGGCAAGACGTCGCTGCTGCACGTCCTCGCCGGAATCCTGCCTTCGGACGGCGGTGAGGTCTCGCTCGCCGGCCAGCGCATCGACCACCTCGGCGAGACCAAACGTGCCGAACTGCGGCGCACCGAGTTCGGGTTCGTCTTTCAGACCGGAATGCTCGTCGCCGAACTGAGCGCCGAGGAAAACGCGGCGCTACCGCTGCTGCTGGGCGGTCAGTCGAGGGGGACGGCCCTCACTTCGGCGAGGGAATGGCTGGCCAGGCTTGGTCTCGCCGGCAAGGAAACCAACCGTCCGGGTGAGCTTTCCGGCGGGCAGGCACAGCGGGTCGCGATCGCGCGAGCGCTGGTTCACCGGCCGAGGGTCATCTTCGCCGACGAGCCCACCGGCGCGCTCGACACCCGTACCGGTAGGGACACCATGGATGCCCTGCTCACGGCGGCATCGGACAACGAGGCGGCGGTCGTCATCGTGACGCACGACGCCGAACTCGCCCACTCCGTTCCCCGAATGGTGACTTTGCGTGACGGCAGGGTGGTCTCGTGAACTCGGGCAGGCTCGCGCTGAGGGTGCTCAGGGTCGACCGGCGCAGCAGGGTCTCGGCGATCCTCACGGCGGTGGGGGTCGCCGTCGCGACCGGGCTCGTGCTGCTGCTCGTCGGACTGCCGTTCGCGACGCAGGCACGCGCCGACCGGTCGGTGTGGCAGGAGCCGTCCTACCAGTCGGGGGAGGACGGCTCCGCCACCCTTTCGTTGGCCAGAAGCGACGACGTCATCGATGGGCGGCAGATTCAGCGCATCGATGTCGCTCCGCTTGGCGATCCAGCCGCCATCACGTTGCCACCGGGAGTGGGCGCGTTGCCCGCACCAGGCGAGGCGTTGCTGTCGCCGGAACTGCGGAAGCTCGTGGACGATCGGCCTTCCTCGCAGCTTGGCGACCGCTTCGGCGAGCAGGCCGGTGTTCTCGGCGAAGAGGCGCTCGCCTATCCGGGGCAGCTCGTCGTTCTGGTCGGGCAGGACGCCGCCGACATGCCGGTGACGGCGTTCTCGCAGGACGGGTTCGCCACCGACGGCGCGAGGGCCGATCCGCTGTTGCAGCTGCTCGCCGGAGTCGGTGTCGTCGTCCTGCTCGTGCCGAGCCTCGTGCTCGTTTCGTCGGCGGCGAGGCTCACCGCGGCGAGGAGGGAGCGAAGGCTCGCCGCGCTGCGGCTGGCAGGGGCGACTCCCAAGCAGGTGGTCAGCATGGTCGCCGCCGAGACGGCCATCGCCTCCGTGACGGGTGCGATCATCGGGTTCGCGGTGAGCCCCGGGCTGCACGCGCTGGCCCGCTACGTGCCGTGGGACGGCGGAACCTGGCAGGCTTCCGACTTCACGGTGCCGCTCGGCGTCTCGATTCCGATCGTGCTGGCGATTCCGCTGCTTGTCCTGTTTGCCGCGGTACTCGGTCTGCGCAGGGTGGTCCGTACTCCGCTCGGCGCGACCTCGCAGCACACGAAGAAGCCGTTGCACTGGTGGCGGTTGCTGCCGTTGCCGCTGGCCGGTCTGTTCTTCATGTTCGCGATCTCGACGGCTGAGGAAGCGGAAAGCGTGGTGCCGGTGCTCGGTGCGCTCGCGCTCGTCATCGCGTCGGCCGCGTTGGTCGGCCCGTGGGTCACGTCGGCGATCGGCGGGATCTTCGTCAGGATCTGGCGCAAACCGTCGATGCTGCTGGCCGGCCGCAAGCTGAGGGACGATCCCCAGGGCGCCTATCGCGCCTCGGCGGGCGTCGTGCTGGCCGTCTTCACCGGATCGATGGCACTGACCCTGCTTCCTTCCTTCGAGTCGCTGGGTGGTTCGAGTTCGCCCTTCCAGGATTCGGTGCTCTACATCAGGACCGACTCCGGAAGCGCGCAGCGCATTGCCGAACGGGCCAACCACGAGCTCGCCGCTCAAGGCCAGCGGGAGCGGGCGAGCGAGATCGGCGAGGTGGTGCTGACCAACGGCCGGTCCGAAACCGGCCAGCAGGCATACGTGCTGGACTGCGCCGCGGCCGAAGAACTGCTGCGGCTGGACATGGCGGGGGCCTGCGCGGGCCAGCCCGGCATCTACAGCCCGTACACCTTCTCGGGCGACGACCTCGCGGTGAGCGCGATCTGGGACGGAAAGGCGACTCCGCTGACGGGGGACGTGCCGGTCAGGCCGGTGACGACGAAGGGAGAGGGCATCGACAGCGTGCCCGTCATCGACCCGGCCGTCCTGCCTGCCGGGGTCTTGCCGGAGGAGGTGACCGTCGCGGTCCCGACGACATCCGCCGACTACGAGGTCGTGCGGACCGCGCTGGCCAGTGCCGCGAACGGGGCGCAGATCGAGAGCAGGGCGACGCGTCTCGATTCGCAGGACTCCACGTTGGCCGATCTTCGCAGGGTCACGGTGATCGGTCTGCTCGCTGCCGCCGTGCTCGGCGGGTGCAGTGCCGCCATCGCGACCGCGGGTTCGGTGCTCGACCGGCGCAAGACCTTCGGCGCGCTGATCGCGGCGGGGACACCGGTCAACGTGCTCGCGAGGGCGCTGCGCACCGAAGCGGCCATGCCTGCCATGGTTGCGACGATCGGGGCCGGGGTCGTCGGGATGCTCGTCGGCATGGGGCTCTACAGCCTGCTTGAGCCCGGCTTCGTCGCGCTCAGTCCATGGCTGCTCGCGCCGGTCGTGCTCGGCATCGGGGTCGCCGTGCTCGCCGCCTCGGTGTGCAAGCCCGCGCTGAAGCGGGTCGGCGCGGAGCCGCTCGCCGAGGAGTGAAGGGGGAACGGCGCTGGGCGGCCCATGCGGGTCGTCCAGCGCCGTGCTGCTTCAGTGCCGGGGATGCGTGTCGAGTCGCCGGATGCACCGGCCAAGTGCCTCGCGTAGTGCGCTGATCTGTCCCGCGTCGAGGTCGGCCAGCATGTCGGCTTCGATGCGGTCGACCTCGTCGTCGAGTTTCGCGAGCACGGCCTCGCCGTCCTCGGTCAGGCTGACGTGCAGCACCCTGCGGTTGTCCGGCGATGGAGTTCTCGTGACCAGCCCGCGCCGGTCGAGGCTGGTGATCAGTTCCTGCATGGTCTGGGCACTCACGAAGGACCGCCGCGCGAGCTGGGCCGAGGACTGGCCGGGATCGTTGCGCAGCGAGGTGAGCGCGGTGTACTGCGTGGCGGTGAGACCGTGTGGTCGAACCGCTATGTCGATATGACCTTTTACCGCCAGCTCCAGTCGTTTGACGAGGTAGGCCGTGCGGATGACCGGCCCATCCTGCTCGTCCTCGTTCGACATGCCGGACATTTTATCAGGTTTCCTGTTAATTTCCGGGAGAGGTCACCTTCTCGAAGATCAGGTCGTGGCTGACCCTGCCCTCCTCTTCGGCGCGCTGCTCGAACTTCGTGACCGGCCGCCATTCAGGGCGAGGAGCCCAGCCGTCGAACCTGTTGCGCAAGGTGGGCTCCGCCGAGCACACCTCAAGCATCTGCTCCGCGTAGTTCTCCCAGTCGGTCGCCAGATGCAGGGTGCCGCCGGAAGCCAGCCGGTCGGCGACCAGCCTGACGAACTCGGGCTGGACGAGCCTTCGCTTGTGGTGGCGCTTCTTCGGCCACGGGTCGGGGAAGAAGATCCGCACCCCCGCGAGGGAGTCCCGTGCGATGTGCTCGGTCAGCAGGACCACCGCGTCCCCGTGCAGCAACCGGAGGTTGCCGATACCCAGCTTCTCGGCGCGCAGCATGAGCTGACCGAGACCTGCTTCGTAGACCTCGACGGCGACGTAGTTGGTTTCCGGAGCGGACGCGGCGAGCCTCGACGTCGTCTCCCCCATGCCGGAACCGATCTCCAGCAGGACGGGTGCGGACCTGCCGAACCAGGTCTCGAAGTCGATGGGGCCCGCTTCCAGTTCGGGCACCGCCCTGCCGATCGTCGGCCACAACCGTTCCCAGGCGCGTTCCTGTCCCGCGGTCATCCGCCCGCCACGCTTGACGTAGCTGACGACGCTACGGAGCCTTGCCTGTTGCTCGCTTTCCACGAGCGGCACGATAGCCGCGGCCGGGGAAGGTTCAGCGCACAGCCTCGAACTCGCCGAGCCTGGCCCGCAATCCGGCAAGTCCCTGCACCGCGATCGGTTCGGGGGTGCTGACGCTGTGGGCCGGTAGTACGTCGATCCAGCCGGAATGCCGTGCGGTGTTCAGCACCGTCGTCGGAGTGAGATGCCCAGCCCTTCCCCGCTCCGACGGCATGAACTCCCAGTATCCCGATTCGCCGTCCGCGGCCCACGGCACGAATTCCCAGCCCGGACGGCGGGAAAGCAACGTGTCGATGCGGTCCTCGACCCGGAAACCCGCTTCGCGGGACGGCAGTTTCTCCTCGGCGAGCGCGCGCAGCCACCACGGGCT
Organism: Prauserella marina; assembly: GCF_002240355.1. Lineage (GTDB taxonomy): Bacteria > Actinomycetota > Actinomycetes > Mycobacteriales > Pseudonocardiaceae > Prauserella_A > Prauserella_A marina. Next base: position 6,776,903 of record NZ_CP016353.1, on the reverse strand, counting down.
CGGCACGAGCTCCCCCGCCGCGAACGCGGCCCGGTAGAGGGCGAGGACCTGGTCCTCGGGGGCACGATGCACCCATGCGATCCGCAGCTCGGATGGCTTCGAGGCCGATCGCGCTTCGCGAGGCAGTTCGATGGCTCTGGACCATTCCAGCTCGACCATCGCTTCAAGGCGGGGAATCCGCTTCACCGTCAAGGGTCACCTCCGGAGAGTCCTTGAATGGCTGATACCCAATATCCCCCGGTCACACCACCAATACCCGACCAAGTGGGCGCTCTCACAGGTAATGGCTATTTAGGGGTTTGCGTGGCGGTGCGGGTGGCGGTTGACGGCCCACTCCAAGCGGCTCCGCCGCTTCGAACCCGACAGGCTGATACTTGCGTTAATCGGCGGGCCGCTCCTCGGCGTGGAATTCGACCGCCTCGCCGGTGATCTGCATGAAGGCCTGTTCGAGGGAGCCGCGCTGCGGGCTCAGCTCGTGCAGCGTGATGCCCTCGCCGAAGGCGAGATCACCGAGTGCGGCGGCCTCGGACCCGAACACGGTCACCGAACCGTCCGCCTCGGTGAAGGTCAGTTCGCGCCGGTCGAGCACCGTTTTCAGCTCGCCGAGCTGCGGGGTGCGAATCCGCACCGACTGGGCCGTCGCGTTGCTGACGAAGTCGTCCGTCGTCCCCTGGTAGATCAGCTTGCCCCTGCCGATGACGACGAGATCCTGTGCGGTCTGCGCCATTTCGGAAAGCAGGTGGCTCGACACGAAGACGGTGCGTCCTTCTTCGGCGAGCGTGTGCATGAGCTCCCTGATCCAGTGGATGCCTTCTGGGTCGAGGCCGTTGACCGGTTCGTCGAACAGCAGGACCTCGGGGTCGCCGAGCAGCGCGCTCGCGATGCCGAGCCGCTGCAACATGCCGAGTGAAAACCCGCCGGCGCGCTTGCTCGCGACGGAGCTGAGGCCGACGAGGTTCAGTACCTCGTCCACGCGTTTCCTCGGCAGCTCGTTGGATCTCGCGATCCAGCGAAGGTGGTTGCGGGCCGAGCGGTTCGGATGAACCCAGCCCGCTTCGAGTAGTGCCCCCACAGTCCGAAGTGGATTCCGCAGCTCGCGATAGTGCTTGCCGTCGATGTGCACGCTGCCCGACGTCGGGTTGTCCAGGCCGAGGATCATCCGCATCGTGGTGGATTTCCCGGCTCCGTTGGGACCGAGGAAACCGGTGACCCTTCCCGAGCTCACCCTGAACGAAAGGTCGTCGACGGCCAGCGTGTTTCCGTACCTCTTCGAGAGCTGCGTTGCCTCGATCACAGCGTCGATGGTCCCACTGTCGTCGCCGCGGCGCATCCCCCGAGACGCGCATGAAAGAGGCCCGGACCGCCCCCCGATGGCAGTCCGGGCCTCTCTCCCCCTTGCTCCGGAGCGGGCGCGCCCCGAACGCGCCCTCGTTCCGGATGTTTCCCTGTGGTGGGTCTATTCGATTACGCGTCCCGCTTCTTGGCCGTCGTGATGGCGATCGCGAGCATCACCGCGGCGAAAGCGGCGAAGTAGGCGAGCGCCCAGCCGGCGCTGAGTGTCGATGTCGACAGCGGCACACCGGCCTCGCTCGACCGTCCGGCGTTGGAGGCGCCGTCACCGGTGATGAACTTGTGCGCCACGTTGAACGGCAGCCATTCGTAGATCTTCGGGCCCGCGTTCGGGATGAGCTGCACGAGCTGCTCGATGGCGAGGTTGTAGATCAGCAGCAGCGAGATGGCTCCCGCGCTGTGCCGCACGAGGACACCGACGGCGACGGCGATGACGGCGGCGAGTGCGTAGATGACGCCGACACCGGCGACGTTGATCCAGTCGGCCCCGCTGTTGAGCGCGAGGTCTGCCGTTGGCTGGAGCAGGGTCGCGAGGCCCCAGCACGCGAACGCTGTGATCTCACCGATCACGAGCGCGAGCGTCGCGATGACCCCGGTCTTCGCCAGCAGCGCCGACCCTCGGTTCGGTACGGCCTGGAAGGTGGTCCTGATGGTCCCGAACCGGTATTCGGTGGTGACCGCGAGCGCGGCGAGCACCATGATCACGGCGAGGCCGAAGCTGTAGCTGAATTGGGTTGTCGCGACCGTGACCGGGAACTGGTCGTTCGCGGTGCCGACGACGAGAGCGGTGAACCCGGAGGTCACCACGAGCGTGATGAGCGCGCACCACCACGGCGACCTTGTGGTCAGCAGCTTGATGCGTTCGACTGCGAGCAGAGTCATCGTTTATCCCTGATTCCTGATGAGTCGTTCAGCGAGAGGAGGACTCAAGCGCTTTCCGCGCCTCGGCCTCGATGTCGGCGTGGTACTGCACGGAGTCGCCCGTGATCTGCATGAACGCCTCTTCGAGGGAGCCGCGCTGCGGGCTCAGTTCGTGCAGGACGACGCTCTGCTGCATGGCGATCTCGCCGATCTTCGCACTGTCCAATCCGGACACGATCAGCCCGTCGTCCGCATCCGCGACGTCCGCGCTCGCCGAGGCGAGTGCCGTGCGCAGCTTGTCGAGCTGCGGGCTGCGCACCTTGACGGTGCTGTCCGTCGCCTTGGCGACGAAGTCGTCGGTGCTGCCCTGCGAGATCAGCTTTCCTCGGCCGATGACGACCAGCTCGGTCGCGGTGAGTGCCATCTCGGACAGGAGGTGACTCGACACGAAGACGGTGCGTCCTTCTTCGGCCAGCCGCTGCATGAAGCGGCGGATCCACAGGATGCCTTCTGGGTCGAGGCCGTTGACCGGTTCGTCGAACAGCAGGACCTCGGGGTCGCCGAGCAGCGCGCTCGCGATGCCGAGTCGCTGGGACATGCCGAGGGAAAAGCCGCCCGCTCGCTTGTTGGCGACGCTGGTGAGCCCGACGATGTCGAGTGACTCGTCAACCCTTCGCATGGGGATCTTGTTGGATTTCGCCATCCAGCTCAGGTGTGCGCGCGCAGAGCGGTTGGGGTGTACCCACTTCGCGTCGAGCAGTGCTCCGACGGTCCGAAGTGGATGATGAAGCTCCCGGTAGCGCTTGCCGCCGATGCTGACCTGACCCCCTGTCGGGTTGTCGAGTCCGAGCACCATGCGCATCGTGGTGGATTTTCCCGCTCCGTTGGGACCGAGAAAGCCGGTGACCTTGCCTGGAGTCACGGTGAATGACAGGTCGTCGACCGCCAGCGTCTTGCCGTACCGCTTGGTGAGGCCCTTTGCCTCGATCATCTTCTCCTCCTGGTGCGGCTGCCGCCGCGATGACGCTTGCCTGTGCGCGAGTCCGTGTACTCGTCGGCCTTCCGGATTGACCCCATCATTTCCGATGGGTGCCCCCTTGCGCGTCATCCTCAAGACCGAACTGCGATTCGCCTGTGGTCGTAGCTTGCTGGATCACGGTGGCGGAGGCGATCCGTGATGACCCTGAGTTGACCCTGAACTCGGTTGCACAGGGTTAATGAATGGTGGTTCAATAACTGGTGTGGCCAGGCCGAGGAGTATCACCGACGACCGTTTGATCGAGGCGGCCCAGCGGGTCGTGGCCAAAGTGGGACCCGGTTTCACGCTGGCCAAGGTTGCCGAGGAGGCCGGCGTCGCCGTCGGCAGTGTCGCCACGCGGTTCGGTTCGAAACATGGCCTGCTCGAAGCCATGAGCAGGGCGGGAACCGAACGAGCCGTCGAACTGGTGCGCGGGGTCAGCGCCGATGCGGAAAGCCCTTGTGCCGCCTTGCGTACCGCGCTGCTGGCCGTCTACTCGGGACTCGGTGACCCGGAGACCGCGGCCAACCACCTCGGCCAACTGGGAGCCGACATCGCCGATCCGCTGTTGCGCGAGCTGGTCGGTGAGCATTACGCGGCGCTGGAGCGAGAACTGACCGAACTCGTTCGCGACGCGGCGGGAACCGGATGGTGTGGTCCGTCACCGCGACACGCGGCGAGGGTGCTGCTCGCGACGGCCAATGGGTCCGCCATCGACTGGTCCATCCGGCCGGGTGGGGAGTTCGCCATCCGTCTCGCGGAGGATGTCGATTCGATACTGAGGAGCTGGTACCGATGAGCACGGCACTGGCAGGCAAGGTGGCCGTCGTCACGGGGGCGACCAGAGGTTGTGGCCGCGCCATCGCGGTCGAACTGGGTTCGGCGGGGGCCACCGTTTTCGTCACCGGCCGCACGACCCGCGAGCGCGCTTCCCCGATGGCGAGGCCGGAGACCATCGAGGACACCGCGGAGCTGGTGGACGAGGCGGGCGGCAGGGGAATCCCGGTCCGCTGCGATTTCACGTCCGAGGCCGACGTCGATGCGCTTCGCGCGAGCATCGAATCCGAAGTGGATGGTGGGATTGACCTTCTCGTCGACGACGTGTGGGGAGGTGATCCGTTCGTCGAGTTCGGCACCGAGTACTGGGAGTCCGATCTGGACAAGGCACTGACCGTCGTCCACAACGGCATCGACACCCATCTCATCGCTCTGCACAAGCTGCTCCCCCTCGTCGTGGGCAAGCCAGGCGGGCTCGTCATCGAGGTGACCGACAACGACAACGACGACTACTTCGGAGCCGGAATCCCCTACTACCTCGTCAAATGCGGGATCAGGGCGCTCGGGAGAGCGCTCGGCGCCGAACTGAAGAACAAGGGATGCACCGGCCTTGCCGTGACGCCGGGTTTCATCCGCTCCGAATCCATGCTCGACCTCTTCGGTGTCACCGAGGACAACTGGAGGGAAGCCGTCAACGATGAGCGGCCCGAATTCGCCGTCTCGGAGACCCCGCACTACCTGGCGAGAGGTGTCGTCGCGCTGGCGGCCGATCCCGGCGTCGAGCGCTTCGCGGGAAAGACACTCGCGTCGTGGAGCCTCATGCACACCTACGGGTTCACCGACACCGACGGTTCCCGGCCCGACTTCGGGAGGTACTTCCGCGAGGTGTTCCTCCCCGGCATCGACCCTCGCACCGTCGATCCGGCGATGTATCGCTGAAGCTCAGCTCGTCCCCGGCCTCGTGAGCCCGGTCTCGTAGGCGAGCACGACGGCCTGAACCCTGTCCCGCAGGTCGAGTTTCGCGAGGATTCTGCCGACGTGCGTCTTCACGGTGGCTTCGGAAAGGAAGAGCCTTTCCGCGATCTCGGTGTTGGAGAGTCCTTTCGCGACAAGGGTCAGCACCTCGCGCTCCCGCTCTGTCAGAACGTCGAGCAGCGAGGGGTCTCTCGGCGGAGCATGTCCGTCGCCGAGGAAGCGATCGAGCAGGCGTCGCGTCACCGAAGGGGAAACGACGGCATCCCCGCTCGCGACTGAACGCAGTGCCGAAACGAGGTGATCAGGCGGCGTGTCCTTCAACAAAAAGCCACTCGCCCCGCCCTGCAACGCGGAGTAGACGTACTCGTCGAGGTCGAACGTGGTCATCACGAGCACCCGCGAGGTGCCAGCCGCGACGATGCGTTTCGTGGCTTCGACGCCGTCCAGCACCGGCATTCTGACGTCCATCAACACGACATCCGGCCGCAGCGAATCGGCGAGCCGCACCGCCTCCGCTCCGTCACCCGCCTCGGCGACGACGTCGAGATCTTCCTGAGCGCCGAGGACCATGCGGAAGCCGACTCGCATGAGTTCCTGGTCGTCGACCACCAAGACGCGTATCACTGATCCAACCTAACCGGGAGCCTCGCGCTCACCTTCCAGCCACCGCCCGGCGTCGGCCCGATTCGCAGGGTGCCGCCGTAGACGCTGGCGCGCTCGCGCATGCCGATGACACCGTTGCCACCGGGGAATGTCCGGGAGCCGGGGACGACGGGGCGTGCCTTGCCGGCCCCGTCGTCGCTGATGTCGACGGCGATCCGCTCGCCTGCCACGTGCACGCTGACCTTCGCTCTCGCGCCGTTTCCGGCGTGCTTGAGCGTGTTGGTCAGCGATTCCTGCACGATGCGGTACACGCCCAGGGACACCCCAGCGGGCAGCTCGGCGAAGTCGGCGTCGACGTCGAGTTCGACGGGAAGCCCCGCGGTACGCATCCGTTCCGCGAGGTCGGTGAGGTCCCCCGCCGTCGGTTGCGGAACTCTCGGCCGCTCGTCCGGTCTGTCGTCTCGCAGCACATCCAGCAGCCTGCGCAGTTCGGCGAGCGCTCCCCTCCCCGTTTCGGAAATGGTGCGCACGGCCGTGCGGGCAAGTTCCGGGTTGGAGCCGATGGCGTAGGAAGCACCGTCGGCGTGCACGACGATGACGCTCACCGCGTGCGCGACCACGTCGTGCAGTTCCCTCGCGATCCGTGCCCTCTCCTCGGCGACCGCGATCTTCGTCGCGTGGTCCTGCTCTGTCTCCAGCAGGTGCAACCTGGCCTCGACCTCGGCCTGATAGGCCCTGCGGGCGCTGACGAACTCGCCGAACCCCCAGCACAGGATCAGCAGCAGCCCCGCGACGACCGAGTCGGTGACCCACTGCTCGCGCACCTGAATCTGGAGCTGCGTGATCGTCGCGGCGAGCATCAACACCAGATAGACGACACCGGCGCGACGGCTCACGTACACGACGACGCTGTAAACGAAGATGCAGCTCGCCACGGCGGCGGCCGTCCCGAGTTCGAGCGCGGCGTGCAGGGCGCCCATGATCAGCACGGCGTAGGCGGCGGGCAGCGGGTACTTGCGCCGCACGATCAACGGCGCCACGGTGGCAACATCGATCGGCAATGTGACGTACCACGGTGAAATGTCGCCGTTCGGCGCGTTGCTGACAATGAGGAAGAACGCGACGTCGACGAGCAGGACGAGCACCGCGATGAGGATGTCGCCTGCCATCGGGTGCGCCCGCATCCACAGACTGAACCGCCGCACGTGATCACCGTAGTTGCGGCGGTGTCAGCGCGCGTCGTTCTGTGGTCGCACCTTGGCTGCGAGCTGGGGATGACAGACGTGGCAGGATCTGCCGTGACGGGAGGTAACGCATGACGGCTCCGGCGGAACAAGGTGGGCGGCTGGCCGGGCCGCTTTCGACCTCGGTGGCCAACCTGTGCCGCCGCCTCCAGCCGCAGGTGTCGCAACGGACGGCGGCCGGTTTCGGCGAGGTGCTGCGGAGGCTCGGCGCTCCGTTGCAGGTCGCGGTCGCCGGCCGGATCAAGTCGGGCAAGTCCACTCTGGTCAACGCCCTGATCGGCAGGAGAGTCGCGCCGACGGATGTCGGCGAGTGCACGCGGCTCGTCACCCGCTTCCAGTACGGAACGGTCGACCGGATCGAGATCGTCTTCAACGACGGCCGCAAGCAGGTGCTTCCGTTCGCGCCCGACGGCATGATCCCCGGCGAACTCGGTGTCGACATCGCCGAGGTCTCCCACATCGAGGCGTATCTGACCAACGCCGTGCTCCAGGGCATGACGGTGATCGACACCCCCGGTCTCGGTTCGCTCGACGCCGCCTCCGTCTCAAGGACGGAGCAGTTGCTCGGGGCAGCGAGGCTCACTCAGGACGAACCCGAAGCGCAGGGCGAATTCGAAATCGAATCGGATGAGACCGACCCGGCCGCCGACACGGATTTCGGTGCCTTCGCCGACTCCGACGAACTCGACGAGACTTCCCGCAGTGCCGTCGCCGGTGCCGAGGCCGTGCTCTATGTGGTCACCCAGGGCATCCGTGCCGACGATCAGCAGGCACTCGCCGCCTTCACGGCGGCGACGGCGAGCAGGGAGGCCGGGCCGGTCAACGCGATCGCCGTGCTGAACAAGGCTGACACCATCGCCCCTGAGTCGGTGGCCGGTGCCGAAGGTGACGTGTGGAAGGCCGCCACGATGCTGGCCGAGAAGCAGGCCGCGACGCTCAAGCCGAGGGTCGCCGACGTGCTGCCCGTCATCGGGCTGGTCGCCGAGTCGGCCGAGGCCGGTCAATTCACCTCGGCCGACGCCGACGCGCTGCGCCAGGTCTCCGCACTCGACGACGACGTACTCGACATGATGCTCATTTCCGCCGACATGTTCACGAGCTGGGACTGCGACGTTCCGGCCGGGCTGAGGGTGCGGCTGCTCGAAAAGCTCGACCTCTTCGGCATCCGGCAGGCCGTCGACGTCATCAGGGCGGAGCCGGAGATCACGGCGGGCTCGCTGCGGAGGCGGCTGCTCGACGCGTCAGGACTTGACGCGGTGCGAAGCAGGCTCAACACGGTGTTCGCCGCTCGTGCCGACGGCATCAAGGCCGCGGCGGCGCTCGCCTCGGTGACGGCACTCGCCCATGCCTCAGGCAACGCCGCGGAACGGCAGCGAGTCCACGACGCCATCGAGGTGCTGCTCGCGAAGCCGGAAGCACACCAGCTTCGCCTGCTCGAAGCGCTGACCCTGGTGGCATCCGGCGCCGTCGAAATGCCGGAGGACCTCGCGGAGGAGGTGCTCAGGGTGGGAAGCAACGCCGAGATCCCCGCTCAGCTCGGCAAGCCGGGAGGCACGAGGGACGACCTCGCCACCTATGCGCTTGAGCGGGCGGGCTGGTGGCGTTCGTTCGCCTCGTTCGGAGCGACGCCCGCGCAGAGCAGGGTCGCCCACGTCGTGCACAGGGCGTACTTCCTCATCTGGCAACAGTTACGTGAACCAGCAGGTGGAAAGCGGTGAACGAAGCCGACCCGCCAACCGGGCAAATCGGCTCCGACGAGGACGGAACCGTACCGGCGGGTAGTGCGTCGGAATCGGTCGTGGAACCTGTGGGAGTAGCTGTCACCCCAATTGACCACGAGCAGGCCCTCGCGGATCGTCAGGCACTCATCCAGTTGTGTCTTTATGCGATGGACCGTGCACGAAGCGGCGGGGTAGCCGAACGTATCGAACACGGTCTCGCCGGAATCGGCGTTCAGGCGCTCCGGCCCGACGGGCAGCGGTTCGACCCCACGTTGCACGAAGCGGGCGGTGCCGTGCCAACGGAGCTGCCCGCGCTCGAAGGCACCGTCGCCGAAACCGAGGTGGTCGGTTTCGTCGATCACGATCGTTTGTTGCGCGCACCTATCGTCACGGTCTACACCAGACGATAGGGTCCGCTTTTGTGACGACGGCCCCCTCACTCGGAAAGCCGACGCTGCCCGCGCAGGTCAAGCAGGCCCGCGAGGCGCTGTTGGCGATGTTGCGGGAACTCGACCCGCAGGCCGCCAAGTGGGTCGAGGAGCAGCGAAGGGCTCGCGCGAAGAAGCCGTCGGTCGTGGTGGTCGGCGAGACCAATCGTGGCAAGAGTTCGCTGGTCAACGCGCTGTTGGCGACACATGGGCTCTCGCCGGTCGACGCCGATGTCGCCACGTCCACCTACCTCGTTTTCGATCACTCGGACGAATGGCTCGCGCAGGCGTGCTACCCGGGGCAGCTCGCGCCCGTGGGGTTTCCGCTCGACGAACTCGTCCGCTGGGTCTCCGCGTCCCACGACCTGCCGGAAGGCCAGCTCCCTCCGCGCTACGTCGAGGTGACAGGGCCGGTCCCACTACTGGAACGGCTTTCCGTCGTCGACACACCCGGCGTCGGTGGCCTCGACGCGATGCACGGTGAGCTGGCGATGGAGGCCGCGTCGAGCGCGACCGCGCTGCTGTTCGTCGTCGATGCCTCCTCTCCCTTCACCGCGAGTGAGCTGCATTTCCTGTCGGCCATGGCCGACAGGGTCGAGACGGTGGTGTTCGCGCTGTCCAAGATCGACCAGTTCCGTGGCTGGCGGGAAGTGCTCGAAGCGAACCGCGGGCTGCTGGCCGACCACGCTCCCCGGTTCGCCGACGCCCCTTTCCACGCGGTGTCGGCCCGGATGTTCGAGATGGCCGACAAGGCGCCGAACGAGCAGGCCGCCGCGATGCTGAGGGAGAAATCCGGCGTCGCGGAGCTGCAAAGCGCGATGCAGGAGCTGCTGGTCGGCCGCTCGGTCATGCTGGGAGAGGCCAACACGCTGCGCGCGTTGTCCAGCGCGCTCGGAGAGCAGGAAGCCAAGCTCAACGCGGAGCGGAGGGCGTTGACCTCCGGCGAGTCGGAGGCCGCGCAGTTGCGTGAGCGGCGCGACCAGCTCACGACGGAACGTCGTTCCTCGACGAGAGGCTGGCAGCTCAAGCTGCGCGGCGAGGTACAGCGGACGAGGGTCGAGCTCGGCCATGAGTCGAGCAGGCAGATGCGTGACGCGCAGACGTACTTCCGGCAGCAGATCGACGCGGCGAGCAGGGAGCAGTTGTCAGGGCTCCCGCAGCAGGTCGACCAGACTCTCCAGTCGATATCGCAGCGCGTGTCCGCACAGCTGGGCTACCGGCTCAACCAGGTCACCGAGGTGGCGCTGGCCGCGCTGTTCTCAGCAGAGGAACTGGACATCATCCGGTCGCAGTTCGCGAGGGCAGGCGGCCCTCCGGTCGTACTGCGCCCTCCCGACAAACGCCCACCGACCGCCGAGGACAAACTCCTCGTGTTCATGGGTGTCTCCGGTGGCGCCGGCGCCGCCAAACTCGCCGCCGCTCCGCTCGCCGGATTTGCCCTTTTCAATCCCGTCGTGCTGCCCGCGACGATCGTCATCGGTCTCGGCGCGGGCTGGTGGATGGCCCGCACCCGCAGGCACGCGGCCGACAAACAGCACACGAAGCAGTGGCTCGTCGAGTCGATCGCCGACGCGAGGTCGACGCTCGATCAGCTCGTCGCCGAGCAGCTCATCGAGGCCGAGCAACAGCTCTCCCTCGCCCTCGACGACGCGCTGAGCAGGCGAATCGAAGCGATCGAGGCCGAGCTCAAAGAGGTCGACAAGACCATCAAGATGGACGCGCAGGAACGGTCGAAGAAGCTCACCGCTGTCACGAAGCGCGTCAAGGAGGTCCACGACGGCAGGGAGAGAGCCGAGAACTATCTTGGCCGAATCCGTGCGCTGCGTGATCGCCCGCGAGACGATTGAACCGCTGGTGTGTGGAACCGAACCGGAATACGGTGAGTCCTAAACTTCGAGCAACTACCAGCCCTGACAACGAGGGGGAGTTCCCAGTGTGGGTCGACGAGAGTGGTGGGGCCGACGCCACCGATACCACCGGCACGTCGGACGAGATGACCATCACCGTCGAGGGCGAAGACTACTCAGCGGATGTCAACTTCGACATCGATGAGGACGGCACCCAGGACACGGCGGTCATCGAGCACGAGGACGGCAGTCTCCAGGCGTTCGTCGATGTCGACGGTGACGGCCATGCCGACGAGTACATCCAGCTCGATGCCCAGGGGCAGACGCTGGCTTACGCGGAGTACGACGAAGCGAGTGGTGACTGGGTCTCCACCGAGGAGGGCGCGCCTCCCGGGGACGACACCGACACCCAGACCGGGAGCGGTGGAACGATCACCGCCGACATGCCCGACGGTGACATGGAAGTCGGCCCGGCGACGATCGACACCAACGATGACGGTGTCAATGACACGGCGACGGTCACCGACGAGCAGGGCAACACCTACGCCTTCACCGACGAGGACGGCGACGGGCAGGCCGATGTCGCGGTCGTCGTCGACTCGACCGGTAATTCGGTCACCTACGAGCACACGGGTGACGGAGAGTGGACCGAGCAGGGCACGGCGCCCGCCGGCACGGGCAGTGACAGCGACAGCCTGTGGGGCGGCGGCGACCAGGACACCGCCGTCGAGGGTGTCGCACGGATCGACTCGGGCACCGGCCTGTGGATGAGCCAGAACTGAACTGACCCCGGAGCCCACCACAAAACGGGCTAACCAGGCATAGATCAAGAGACCCGGCACGCAGGGCGTGCCGGGTCTCTTTTCGTGCAAACAGGAAAGTCTTTACTCCTGGCGCGATTCAGCGACAACTGAATCGATTCCCTGATCGTTCTTGTGAGAGAACCGACAGGTCAGCCCTCGGTGGTCAGTGGGTTGTCCCGCTACTCTCAGGGAATCCCCAAAACCAGCACACCGCTTGACGGTGCGCGCAAGCCATTCGGTCGCCGGCAACGGAGCCCGCATCCGGACTTCCTAGTTCGCGGTGTGGGCTCTTGTCGTCGAAGACAGGAGAAGAGATGACTGCAGTAGCCATCCCCGGTCTGGACAAGGCGCCAACGACACACAGCGGAGTGCTGTCCTGGGTGCGGGAGGTCGCGGAGTTGACCACCCCCGACCGAGTGGTGTGGGTGGATGGCTCCGACGAAGAGGCAGAACGCATCAATGCCGAACTCGTCGAGGCCGGCACCTTCGTTCCGCTGAAATCGACGCCCAACTCCTTCTGGGCTGCTTCCGATCCGAGTGACGTCGCGAGGGTCGAAGAGCGGACCTTCATCTGCTCGGAGCGCGAGGAGGACGCGGGGCCGACCAACAACTGGGTCAGCCCCGACGAGATGAAAGCGACCATGACCGAGCTCTACCGGGGCTGTATGCGTGGTCGCACGATGTATGTCATTCCCTTCTGCATGGGGCCGCTCGGCGACGAGAACCCCAAGCTCGGCATCGAGGTCACCGACTTCGCCTACGTCGTTGCCTCCATGAGGGTGATGACGAGGATGGGAGCGGCGGCGCTCGACAAGTTCGTCAAGGCCGATGGGACAGAGCGTGAGTTCGTTCCCGCCCTGCACTCGGTCGGTGCTCCACTGGAGCCGGGTCAGCAGGACGTGTCGTGGCCTTGCAGCGACACCAAGTACATCAGCCACTTCCCGGAGAGCAGGACCATCTGGAGCTACGGTTCCGGCTACGGTGGCAACTCGCTGCTCGGCAAGAAGTGCTACTCGCTGCGGATCGCCTCCGTCATGGCAAGGGACGAGGGCTGGCTCGCCGAGCACATGCTGATCCTGAAGCTGATCTCGCCGGAGAACAAGGCGTACTACGTCGCGGCGGCTTTCCCGAGTGCCTGCGGAAAGACGAACCTCGCGATGCTCCAGCCCACCATCCCCGGATGGAGGGCGGAAACCCTCGGTGACGACATCGCGTGGATGCGGTTCGGTGAGGACGGCAGGCTTTACGCGATCAACCCCGAGTTCGGTTTCTTCGGTGTCGCGCCGGGCACCGACTGGCACACCAACCCGAATGCCATGCGCACCCTCGAAAAGGGCAACACGGTGTACACCAACGTCGCGCTGACCGACGACGGTGACATCTGGTGGGAGGGCATGGAGAACAAGCCCGAGCACCTGACCTCGTGGAAGAAGCAGGACTGGACGCCTGCCGACGGTGAGAACGGCGTGCCTGCCGCGCACCCGAACTCGCGTTACTGCACACCGATGTCGCAGTGCCCGATTCTCGCCGACGAGTGGGACGACCCGAAGGGCGTTCCGATCTCCGCGATCCTGTTCGGCGGCCGCAGGGCGACCACGGTTCCGCTGGTCAACGAGGCCAGGGACTGGCAGCACGGCGTGTTCATGGGCGCGACGATGTCGTCGGAGAAGACCGCGGCCGCCGCGGGCAAGGTCGGCGAGGTTCGCCGCGACCCCATGGCCATGCTGCCGTTCCTCGGCTACCACGCCGGTGACTACTTCAAGCACTGGCTGGAGATCGGCAAGGGCGCTGACGACGGCAAGCTGCCGAAGATCTTCTACGTCAACTGGTTCCGTCGTGGTGACGACAAGCGGTTCCTGTGGCCCGGTTTCGGCGAGAACTCGCGCGTGCTCAAGTGGATCGTCGACCGGATCGAAGGCAAGGGCTCGGCCGCCGAGACGCCGGTCGGCTTCGTGCCGCGTGCCGAAGACCTCGACGTCGAAGGTCTTTCCGAACCGCTCGCCGACATCCAGGCAGCGCTCGATGTCGACGTCGACGAGTGGCGGAAGGAAATTCCGCTGATCGAGGAATGGTTCGACAAGATCGGCGAGGTGCCTTCGTCGCTTCGCGACGAACTGGAGGCGCTCAAGCAGCGGCTCGGCTGAGTTTGCTGTAAGTCCACGAAGTACTCGACGGCCCGGCCCCTCGCATTCGTTGCGAGGGGCCGGGCCGTTTCTGTAGCCGTGATGGACACTGTGGACTCCGCTAGCTGAAGGTGCCGATGATCTCGTCGACGGCGAGGTAGGCGAACATCACGAGGCAGATCGTGAGTAGCGAGTTGCTCAGCCAGCCCGACCGGCCTTCCCTCGGTACGCGGCTGGTGTTCAACAGGACCAGCAAGGTGCCCGCGAGGAACGGCATGAACAGCGCGCCGAGCACGCCGTAGGCGACCGTCACCTGGAACGGCCGGTCGAGGAACAGCAACAGCATCGGCGGGAAGGTCAGCCACAGCATGTAGCCGCGGTAGACCCAGCTCCGCTCACCGGCGTTGCGGTCGTGGTCTTCGAGGTCGGAAAGCCCGGTGTCGTCCTTGGCGACTCCCGGCAGCCGCAGCGTGCGCCACCAGTCGGCGAACAGCAGGCTGACCCCGTTCCAGACCCCGACGAGCGAGCTGAACGACACCGCGAAGAAGCCGACGAGGAACGGGATCCGCGCCCATTGACCGTAGTCGGCGGCCAGTGTGTCGCCGAGAACGAGCAGTCCCTCGTCGCCGGAGATGATTTCCTGGCCGATCAGCAACTCCGAACCGACGATGAGCATCGCGATGACGAAGATGCCGGTCGTGACGTAGCCGACCGTGTTGTCGAGCCTCATCATGGACAGCCAGCGCACCGAGCGCCAGCCCTTCGCCATGGTCCAGTACCCGTAGGCGGCCATCGTGATCGTGCCGCCGACTCCGCCGACGAGGCCGAGTACGTAGACGAACGAACCATCGGGAAGACGCGGTACGAAACCGTTGAGTGTGTCGAGCAGGTTCGGAGTCACCAGAATGGCCGTCCCGACGACGGTCACGAACATGATCCCCACGAGGAAGGTCATGAACTTCTCGATGATCCCGTACCTGCTGAACATCACCAGCGTCAAACCGACGACGCCGCAGATCATGCCCCAGTAGCGCACCGAGATGTCGGGGAAGAGCGCGTTGAGGGGCAACGCCGAAGCCGACATCGCGGTGGCGCCGTACACGAAACCCCACACGACCGCGTAGGCGCCGAAGTAGACGAGCACCCACATGCCGAGGGTGCGCCAGCCGGAGATGATCGTCTTGCCGGAAGCCAGGTGCCAGCGGCCGACGGCTTCGGCGAGCGCGATTTTGAAGATCGTGCCGACGACGACGGCCCACAGCAGTGTGTAGCCGAAGCGCGAGCCCGCGACCATCGTGGCGACGAGGTCACCGGCACCGACACCGGTCGCCGCGGCCATCATGCCGGGGCCGACCTGACGCAACTTCGCCCGCCATCCGACGGGCACGGCTACCGCGTTTTCCGAACCGACCTTGTCCGACATGCGTGGAAAGGTAACGCGGACCACATGCGCACTGGAAGAATTTTCCGCGCGTCAGCAAAAACTTTCCCGGCGGACCGCGCTCCGGATCAGGAAACGGCTGGTAGGGAGACGGAGCCCTGATTCGCGACCGGAACCGTTTCTCCCGCGCCTCTTACTCCGTCCGCGCTGTCTGTGCTGTCCGCGAGATCGCGGAGCTCGTCGAGCGGGACACCGACGGCGTTCGCGAGCGCGACGACGGTGAAGAAGGCAGGGGTCGGGATCCTGCCGGTTTCGATCTTGCGGAGGGTTTCGACGGAGATCCCGGCTTCCGCCGCGATGTCCACCATGCTCCTCTGGCCTCGCGCGTCGCGGAGCGCGGCACCTAGCCGCTCGCCCCTCGCTCGCTCTGCTTCGGTCAACGGCACTCGTACCACGCCCCCGATACTAATACCGCATCCACATTTGCACACAGCCTGTGGACAACTCTGTGCACAGGCTGTGGAGAAATGCGTCGAGACCGAAGCGAAACCTCGAGAGTCGAACCCCGCGCGACCCCTCCGCGTCTATCGATAGTGATGGCAGTCACATTCCGAGGGGAGGAAGTGGCCATGATCTTGGCAGGAGTGGCGATGTTGATCGTCGGGCTCGGCGCCACGGTCCTCGCCGTGTGGGGAGGCGCGCTCAGTGTGGACCTCGGCGAGGAGCATGAGGATGACCTTGTGGACAACAAAAGCCCCCGTGGATGATTCGGCCGTTCTTGGGGACGGCCTGTGGATCATCCACGGGGGCAGAGTGTGCTCGTCAGGCTCCGGGGGGAACCGGTAGCGGGACGCCAGGACACGACGTGTCGTCGGGGACGACGCCGTCGACGAGGAAGTCCTCGACGATGTCGTCCGCGCACGTGTTCCCGCTCGCGTAGACGCCGTGATCGCCCTCGTCGGTGATCGTGAGCATCCGGGAGCCGGCGAAGTTTTCGTGAGCCCGCCGCGCGCCTTCGATCGGGGTCGCTGGGTCGTGTTCGGACTGGACGATGAGGACAGGCGGGACGCCTTCACCGTCCAACTTGGGCAGAGCGGCAGGCCGGTTGTTCCAGAAGATGCACGGCTGGATCAACCAGCCCCAGCCAAGCAGCGGGTAGTCGGCGCCGAGCTGTTCGGATTGCCGCACAACGCTGTTGCGGTTGCCGAACCACGGACCTTCGTTGCAGGGGATGGTCCAGAAGCTGGCGTCGTAAGCGTCGTCGTAATCGCTTGGCACCACGAGTGGCTGCGGTCCGAGCGCCTTGATGTCGGAGACGCCTGCCTTCACCTTCTCCTGTGCCGCGGCCTGCTGGTCTGCTTCGGCTTCTCCATCGGTCAGCGTGCGGACGCTGACGAGATAGTCGGCCAACTCCGGAAACGCCCGCTTGTCGTAGAGCTGCGCGGCGATCGCGCCGTCGAGTTCGTTCGGGCCGACCTTCTCGTCGTCGAGCTTGACCGGTTGCTCGGCGAGCTTCGCCCGTACGTCCTCGTACG
The DNA here is from genome assembly GCF_002240355.1 of Prauserella marina. GTDB lineage: Bacteria > Actinomycetota > Actinomycetes > Mycobacteriales > Pseudonocardiaceae > Prauserella_A > Prauserella_A marina. The sequence continues at coordinate 6,760,237 of NZ_CP016353.1, read as the reverse complement.
TCTGTAGCGTTTCCTCGCCGGTCGTTCCGAAGTGGTACAGCGAGTCGTATTTCGCAAGCCACGGCAGGAAGTCCTCGCGCCACCTTCGTTCGAACCCGAGTGGCTGCCAGTCGAAGGACCGCTGCCACGTGGTCGTGAACTCCGTTGCCGAGTCGAGAACGAACTGGCCGGTGTGCTGCGGGAACCGCTGCGCGTAGTGCGCGCCGAGCCAGGTGCCTGCCGAGTAGCCCACCCAGTTGATCTTGTCCCGACCGAGCAGGACTCTGAGCAGGTCGATGTCGTTGACCGTCTGGAAGGTGTTGACGAGCGGGCCGAGTTCACCCGATTTCACCTGGCACGAGTCGGCCGCGTACTCGGTCGCGTCGAGGATGAGCTTCAGGTTTTCCCTGCTGCGGTCACGCGGATCGAGCGAGCCGCCGGTGCCGACCGCGTCCCCGCACGTGATGTTGGTGCTCTTGCCGGTTCCGCGCGGATCGAAGCCGATGACCTCCTGGTGCTCCCTCACCTTGTCCTGCTTACGGAGCTTGGCCGGGAAGCTCCTGCCGGGAGCGCCAGGACCGCCGGGATTGGTGAGCACGCTCGCGGTGGCCGGCCCCATCGTCGCCTTGAGTCTGCTGACCGCGATCGTGATGTCGATGCCCTCGTCGGGATTGGTCCAGTCCTGTGGGCTCAGGTAGGTGGCGCACTCGATGTCCTCGGCGCCCTCGGGTGGGGCCGACGGCAATTCGTCCTCGCCACACGGATGCCAGTCCAATGTCTGCTCGGCGTAGTGCGCTGGAATGCCGGTATCGGGGTACTGACGCGTACTGGGCTGCTCCGCCATCGCCGGGGTGAGACCGGCGAGCAACGTCGCCGCCGTCGCCGGAGCGAGTACGGCGAGGCGAATTCTTTTCATGTAGTTGTCCCCTCGGGTTACTTTGTCGCGGAACATTGAATCCGCAGCAAGCCGTCGGGGCAACCGTGCATTCGTAGGATTTATTTGGGCAGCGGTGCCATTCCGATCCCCCGAAGGGGTTCGCCGACCGGATCTTCCGTCTCCACATAGCAGGTCACGTTGGTGAATCCGGCCCGCCAGTTGGTCTGGTCCGGCCACCGCCACGTGACGCGAACGTCGTCGCGAACGGCGCCGAGGTAGCGCGCGGCCAGATCGGAGCACACCGGCTCGGCCATCGCGTCGAAGGCCCGCTCGCCGGGAATCGGATCCGTGGGCTTTCCGGCCGGTACGACGCCGATGGCTTCCGCGACGTGCGGCCGATCGCACGGGAGCTGTCGAGGGTCCTGTTCGGACGGCCGGACCGACGAGCAGTACTGGAATCGGTACAGACCTTCGCCCGCGAGCACGTCCTTCGCGGAACCGGTGCGCGACTCGGCCGAACCGTCTTGGCTGATCTGCGCGACTCCGCACCGGTACCAGCGTTGTCCTTCTCGCCATTGCTCGGCGTCGGGCCAGACGATCCAGGCGCCGAGCCGGGTCGCGTCGTAGCTTTCGTTGCCGAGATAGTCGGCGGCGGCTTGCCTGCATACCGGAAATGCATTGCGGAAAACAGTTGCCTGATCGGGTGATTCGACAGGCATGTCCTGTCCGAAAGTTCCCTTTTTCGTCATTTCCACGGTGTGCGAATCTTCGCAATCGACCGGCGCCGTACTGTTCCCGTCCATGCACTGTCCCGGTTCGGCTATCGGTGTGCTTGTCTCACCCCTGCCATCCGGTCGCTGGGGCGCGGGTTGTTCGCCTGCTCCCGTTTCCGCGGTGGTCACCGGCCCCGCGGTTCCGGTGATCCGGCTCGCGCATCCCGCCAAGGTCATCGCGACAACAACGATTGCCGCCGAACGCACTAATCCCTGTACAGACATCGGAATTGACCCTACCGAGGGACCAGGCGAAGCACTTAGAGTCAACGCCGCGTTAGTGCGGCGTAACAGCAAGCATGACGAGAGCTGGTGAACCCTATGGCACCGCGAGCTGGGGAAAAAGGGTCTGGACTTCGATTCAGACCATGGAACCTGCTGCTGCTCGTTCCCCTCTGGATCCTCTTCACGCCCCTCTACAACCGGCACGATCCCGAACTGTTCGGGATGCCGTTCTTCTACTGGTTCCAGTTTGTCGGAATCGCGATCGGTGTCACCTGCACCTCGCTCGTCTACTTCAAGACGAAGAGCGAACCGGCCCCACCGGCCGGTGGCGAGGCCGCCGACGTCGACGAACTCGATGAGGGGAGCGGTCGGTGAACGACCTGCAATGGCCCGAACTCGTCATCTTCGGCGCGTTGTTCCTGCTTGTCACGGTTCTCGGGTTCGTGGCTTCGCGATGGAAGGCGGGCTCGACACTCGACCACCTCGACGAGTGGGGACTCGGTGGCCGCAAGTTCGGTTCGTGGATCACGTGGTTCCTGATCGGCGGCGACCTCTACACCGCCTATACGTTCGTCGCCGTTCCCGCGCTGCTGTTCAGTGCCGGTGCGACCGGGTTCTTCGCGCTGCCCTACACGATCATCGCCTACCCGATCGTGTTCCTGCCGTTGCTACGCCTGTGGTCGGTCTCCCGCGCTCGCGGCTACGTCACGCCAGCTGACTTCGTCAAGGGCCGTTACGGCTCGCCCGTGCTGGCCACCCTTGTCGCGATCACCGGCATCGTCGCGACGATGCCCTACATCGCGCTTCAGCTCGTCGGACTCGAATCGGTGCTGCGCACGATGGGGTTCAACGCGAGCGGGTTCCTCGGGCACCTGCCGCTGCTGATCGCCTTCATTATTCTCGCGGTCTATACCTATCAGTCCGGACTGCGAGCGCCCGCGCTGATCGCCTTCGTCAAGGACCTGCTGATCTACGTCGTCATCCTCGTCGCGGTGATCTACCTTCCGATCAAGCTCGGCGGCTGGGGTGAGATCTTCTCGGCGGCCGAGGAGAAATTCGCGGCCTCGGAGGCCACGTCGGACGGCGTGCTGCTGAATCCGAACAACCAGCTCCAGTACGCCACGCTCGCGCTCGGCTCCGCGCTCGCGCTCTTCCTCTACCCGCACTCGGTGACAGGGGTGCTCGCCTCGCGAGGGCGCAACGTGCTGAAACGCAACATGTCGGCGTTGCCCGCGTATTCACTGCTGCTCGGCCTGCTTGCGCTGCTCGGCTTCATCGCGATCGCGGCGGGCATCGTGCCGCTCACCAACGAAGCGACGGGAAGGCCGGACACCAACACGATCATCCCGAGGCTGTTCGACGGAGAGTTCCCAGCGTGGTTCGCGGGCATCGCGTTCGCCGCGATCGGTATCGGCGCACTCGTACCGGCGGCGATCATGTCGATCGCGGCGGCGAACCTGTGGACCCGCAACATCTACAAGGAGTTCATCAAACGCGACGCCAGCCACGCGCAAGAGGCCAAGCAGGCCAAGCTCGCGTCGCTCGTGGTCAAATTCGGTGCCGTCGGGTTCATTCTCTTCATCGACCCGCAGTTCTCGATCGACCTCCAGTTGATCGGCGGGGTGATCATTCTGCAGACCCTGCCCGCCGTCGCCATCGCGTTGTACACGCGGTGGCTGCACAGGTGGGGACTCATCGCGGGCTGGGTCGCCGGTATGGCGTGGGGCATGTTGCTGCTCTACGACATCCCGAATCCCGCGACCGGCAAGGCCCACTTCGGAGGTTCCGCGCTCGCGCTCGACAAACTGAACCTGTTCGGCTGGCAACCGTTCGCCGGTTCCACGGTGCAGATCTACGTCGGCATCGTCGCGCTTGCCGCGAACCTGATCGTCGCCGTCGTGGTGTCCGCGATCGCGCGGCGGCTGAAGGTGTTCAACGGAACCGATATCACCAACCCGGAGGACTATCACGTCGACGAAGGGGACAAGAACCTGCGCCCCGTCGCCGCGCCGCACTGACGAGCGCCTGCCCCGTTAGCGTGGGAGGAGAAGAGTGAGCGAGGTGAGCCCATGGACGAGGTGAGCAGGTTCGGCACCGTAGAACCGGACGAGCTACCCGAGGACCTGCGCGAACGGATCGGCGCGATCGCCGAGAAGTCAGGGTTCGTGCCGAACATCTTCCTGGCACTCGGGCGTCGGCCTGCCGAGCTGAGGGCATTCCTCGACTATCACGACGCGTTGATGGACCGTGAGCACGGACTGACCAAGGCCGAGCGGGAACTGGTCGTCGTGGCCACCTCCAGTGCGAATCACTGCACCTACTGCGTGGTGGCGCACGGCGCGATCCTGCGGATCCGCGCGAAGGATCCGGAGCTGGCGGATCGGGTCGCCGGTAATCCGTGGCAGGTGGAGCTGGATGAGCGCGGGCGCGCGATCGTCGATCTCGCGCTGGCGCTCGTTCAGGACTCCGCGCGGTTCGGGGACCGGGAGTTGGCCGCCGCGAGGGAGTCGGGCCTTTCCGACGACGAGATCTGGGACATCGGTTCGATCACCGCGTTGTTCGCGATGTCCAACCGGCTCGCCCACCTGACCGCCCTGCGACCGAATCCGGAGTTCTACGCGATGGGCCGCTGAGGCGTCAGCGGCATCCGCCATACCTCGGAGACCAGATCGGTTCTGCCCCAGCTCTGGTGTGGTTCGCTGCTGCCGAGTTCGAAGCCGACGCGTTTGTAGAGGCCGCGAGCCGCCGACAGCTCGCTCTGCGTCCACAGCTCCATTTCGCGGTAGCCGCTGGTGCGGGCGAACGCGACGCACTCGGTGACGAGCCGTCTGCCGAGTCCTGTCCCTCGTGCGCTCGGCTCGACGAGCAGCAACCGGAGTTTGGCCGTCGCGCCGGTGTCGTCGGCGCGCACACACATCACGGAGCCGACCGGGTTGCCGTCGAGTTCGGCGATCCAGCAGGCGTGACCCGGTGTGCCGGTTGCCGAGACGTAGTCGGCGACGACCCTGGCTACGAGCGCTTCGAACTCGGCGTTGTAGCCGTGTTCCTCGCCGTACAGTTCGCCATGCCGCTGCACGATCCAGCCGTAGTCGCCGGCGCGAGGTGGCCGGAGTACGAGTGCGGGGTCTTTCGGCCGGTCACCGAGCAGGGTGCTGATGGTGTCCATGGCGGAGAGCAGCCGGCGTTGGTCGGCTTCGGTCAGCGTGCCGAGCAGCGCCTCGATCTGCGCCTCCGTGTCGCGTTCGAGCGCTTGCTGTGTGGTGAGGCCCCGCTCGGTGAGGCTGACGGTCTGTCGCCTCGCGTCGGTGTCGGACCTGCCGCGAACGAGCAGTTCCTGTGCTTCGAGTTTGGCGAGCAGCCTGCTGGCGTAGCCCGCGTCGAGATCGAGCCGGTTGCGCAGGTCGGCGACCTCGCCGACGCCCTCGCGGGCCAGTTCGTAAAGGACCCTCGCCTCGCTGAGGGAATGGGCGGAGCCGACAAGTCCTTCGTCGAGAGCGCCGATGACTCGCGTGTACATCCGGTTGAAGGCGCGAACTCCGCCGACCCGGCGTGCCAACTCATTCATGACTACTCCAACTAATTCGTTGACTTAGTCAAACGTAAGAGCAGACCGAGCGCAAGGCAGGTGAACGTTGTGGAGGTCAGAAATATGGAAACCCCGTGATGCTGCCAGGTCGGGGGTCCGCCAGCATCACGGGGTCATCAGGGGTATCGACCGCATCTTCCGCAGCGTTACACCCTGAGCTGATTGTAATTCAGGTCACATGCGCGAGGTCTCAGAACGACGCGGCCGGGTCTGCGCGATCGAGATGAGTTCCTGGCGAACGGTCGCGGTGGCCGCGTTGTCGATCGCACGGTTGATGGCACGCCGGGTACGGGTCTCGGCACGACGGGCACGGTAACGAGCAGCGATGTTGTTCATCGGCTTTTACTTCATTCCCTCATGGGGTCTTGTGGGTTTCCGGTACGTCATCTAGTATGCGCCTTTTTTCACAAAGTTGCCATCGATTATCCGGTGAGGTGGCTTACTATCCGGACGATCATCGGCAGATCCTGGTTACTTCCGGGTTCGGAAGTGCCCATCGCGCTCTATGGCGCTGTATAGCTCAGGTGCTAGATACCGGTAGAAGAGTCAATCGTCGATGCGGCTGAGCAGATAGTTGCCGAAGTGCGGCACGGTGAAGGCGATGTGCCCCCGCTCCCCCGAGTACACGAGGCCCTTCTTCATGAGGCTGTCTCTCGCGGGCGACAGTGACGACGGCTTGCGGCCGAGGTAGACGGCCACATCCGAGGTGCCAGCGCTCTCGTCCCTGCCCTGGGTCAGCTCGGCCATCGCCCGCAGGTACTCCCGCTCGGCCGGTGTCGCGCGTTCGTAGCGCGATCCGAAGAACCCGACCGCGAGCTCGGCTTCCGCCTCGGGTGCCGCGACCCTGACGTCTTCCTCGGTGATCGGGTTTGAGGGGGCGGCGTCCCACGCGGCCTTTCCGTAAGCCTGGATGAAGTAGGGATAGCCGCCGGACGCGGTGAACAGCGCGTCGAGCGCGTGCGGCGCGATTTCGGCCTCCTCGCGTTCGACCGGAGCGAGAACGGCGCGGTCGGCGTCGCCACGGTCGAGCCGGTCGATCCGCGTGTAGCGAAAGAGGCGTTCCGAGTAGGACTTCGATGCGGAAAGGACCGCGGGTACGTGTGGCAGACCAGCCCCGACGACGACGAGTGGTGCGCCCGACTGGGACAGTTCGTGGCAGGCCGCGCACAGCGCGGATACGTCGTCGGGAACGAGGTCCTGGATCTCGTCGATGAGCAGTGCGACACCGGTGCCCACGTCGGCGGCGAGCTCGGCGACCTCGGTGAACAGCTCCACGAGGTCGATCTCGATGTCACCGGAATCGGCCCTGCCCTGTGCGGGAGGTACGTCGATGCCAGGCTGCCACCGGTCGCGCAGTTTGGCATCCGGCCGGTTGGCCTTGAGCGCGAAGGCCTTGAGGACGGCCAGCACCTCGTCGACGCGGTCCGGTGCCCTGTGCCTGACGGCCAGATCCCTGATCGCGCGGTGCAGGGCGGCCGAGAGCGGACGCCGTAGCTCGGCTTCGGGGCGCGCCTCGACCTTGCCCGCACCCCAGCCGTGCCGGATCGCCATCGACCGGAGTTCGCCGAGCAACACGGTCTTGCCGACTCCACGGAGGCCGGTCAGCACGAGGCTTCGTTCTGGTCTTCCCCTGGCCACGCGTTCGAGAACCACCTCGAATGCCTGCAACTCGCGTTCACGGCCTGCCAGCTCGGGCGGGCGCTGCCCCGCGCCGGGCGCGAACGGATTCCGCACCGGGTCCATCGCAAGGACACTATTGGGTTTTCTAGCTCCAGTTCGATATTCGGACAGAAACTCGTATCGGCGTGTCAGGCGCGTTACCGGAGGTTGGCCTCCTCGCCACCGGAACCTGCGAGGGTCGGCGCGTGACGATGACGATGCTGAGAAGGGCGCTTCCGTTCACCGTGTTGTTGCTGGTCGCGGTTCTCGTCGGCGGCGGATCCGCGACCGCGAAACCACGGAAGCAGTTCGACATCCAGGCCCACAGGGGCGGGATCGGCCTTACGGTCGAAGGGACGCTCGCCGCGTTCTCGAACGCGATGAAACTGGGCGTCACGACGTTGGAGCTGGACATCCAGATCACCCGTGACGGCAAGGACGTGATCACGCACGACCGGCAGATCAACCCGGCAAAGTGTGTCGACACCGGACCGGTCAGGCAGGGAGACCCACAGTTCCCCTATGCGGGCAAGTACGTGAAGGACCTGACGTTCGCGCAGGTCAGAACTCTCGACTGTGGGTCGCTACGGCACCCCGACCATCCTGGTCAGCAGCTCTCCCCCGGCGCGAAAATGCCGACGCTGGCCGAGTTGTTCGCGTTGGCCCGCGAGCACCGTGCCTGGCACGTCAAGTTCAACATCGAAACCAAGGTCGAGGCAGCGGCTCCCGAAGAGACGGCGCCTCGCGAGCAGTTCGTCGAAAGGGCCGCCTCCGAGATCAGGCGTTCCGGGTTCGCTCGCAACGTCACGATCCAGAGCTTCGACTGGGGTGCGCTGATGCTGATGCGCGAACGTGCGCCGGAGTTGCCGGTCGTCGCGCTGACCCAGCCCGAGTTCCTGCAAGTGGGGCAGCCGGGTAAGTCGCCGTGGCTCGGCGGGCTCGACATCGACGACTTCGACGGCAGCCCGGTGGAGGCCGTCGGCAGCTTCGGGGCGAGTGCGCTCTCCCCCGTCCACGGCAACCCGCAGGGCGGCGTCGTCGGCGATCCGGACTACGTCCCGTTCACGACGAAGGATCTGGTCACCGAGGCGCACCGGGCGGGCATCAAGGTCATTCCGTGGACGGTCAACGACAAGGCGACGATGGCGAAGCTCATCGAAGACGGCGTCGACGGGATCATCACCGACTATCCCGACCGGTTGCGTGAGGTGGCCGCCGACCACGGCTTCCGGCTGCCGAGGGTGTATCCGGCTCGCTAAAGCTTTCTAGGTTCAGTACTAGAAACCGGTAGACGAGTGAAGAAGGCAGGGAATGGGTAGCTTGCTGACGGACATGTTCCCGGCACAGGAAGGTCGCGATGATTCTCCGTCGACTTGCTCGTCCGCTCCTGGCGGCGATCTTCGTATCGGGCGGCGTCAACGCGCTCAGGGACGCCGAGGGGCACGCGAATGTCGCCAAGCCACTGCTCGACAAGACCGTGGGAGCACAGGCCGACGCGTTGCCGGACGCCGTCCCGACCGAGCCGGCCAACCTGGTGCGCGTCGACGCGGCTGTGAAGATCGCCGGTGGCGTGCTGCTCGCGACAGGAAGGGTTCCCCGGCTCGCTTCGGTTCTGCTGCTCGGCAGCCTCGTCCCGACGACGATCGCTGGGCATCCCTTCTGGGAGGAGACCGAGCCAGGCCAGCGGCAACAGCAGAAGGTCCAGTTTCTCAAGAACGCCGGGCTGGCAGGCGGGTTGCTGCTGGCCGCGGCTGACACCGAGGGCAAGCCTTCGCTGGGCTGGCGGGCAAAGCGAGCCGCGAGGCACGCGAACAAGCAGGTGAGGGACACGGCGAGCACGGTGCAGCGCAAAGCGGGTGAGGCCACGGACAAGGCGGGTAAGGCCGTCGAGTCCGTGGTCCCCCACTGAGCGCTACTTGGTGGCCGCCTTGCGGTAACGGCTGGTTGCCAGCGGCGCGAAGATCGCGATGATGGCGAGCGAACTGAGCACGGCGTAGAGCGCGGCGTTCTCGGCAGGCCAGCCCGATGGAGCTGGCCAGCCCGTCGGTCCGGTGTTGCCGAACAGTTCTCTCGTCGCGTTGACGGCAGCGGTGAACGGGTTCCAGTCGGCGATCGACCGCAGAATTCCCGGCAGGCTCTGCTGTGGCACGAACGCCGATGAGATGAACGTCAGCGGGAACATCCAGATCAGGCCCAGGCTGTTGGCGACCTCGACGCTGCGCGCGACGAGCCCGATGTAGGCGCCGACCCAGGACAACGCGAACGCGAACAGCAGGATCATGAGGTAGCCGAGCACGGCGTCGACCGCGCTGCCCCTGATGCGCCAGCCGATGAGCAGCCCGCAGGCCGACATGACGATCAGCACGACGATGCTCAGCACCTGGTCGGCCGTCGTCCTGCCCAGGATGACCGCGAACCGCGACATCGGAAGCGACCTGAACCGGTCGATGATGCCTTTTTGCAGGTCGTTGGCGAACCCGATGACCGTGTACGAGGAGTTGAAGGCCACCGTCTGCGCGAAGATGCCCGCGATGAGGAACTCGCGGTAGTCGGCGTCGTTGCCGCCGGGTCCGCCGATCGCGCCCGCGAAGACATAGGCGAACAGCAGTACGAACATGATCGGAAACAGGGTCGCCCCGAACAGCCATTCCGGATTGCGCCGGACGTTCACGACGTTGCGCCAGGTGATGACACCGCTGTCGGACAGGGTCTTGGTGAAACCGTTCATGACACGACCTCCTCGCCGCTGCTCGCGGATTCGGTCGTGTCACGACCGGTGAGCGAAAGGAAGACGTCGTCGAGGGTCGGCCGGTGGAGGCCGACGTCCTGCACGCTCACATTGTGTGCGTCGAGCAGGCGCAGCGCCTCGACAAGCGCTTTCGGCCCCGTCTCGACCAGCACGTCGACCCGGCGGGTCTTCTCGTCCGTCGCCGGCTCCCCGACACCGACCTGACGCAGCACACCGACGGCGACCGGAATCTCGTCGGCGGTACTGGTGACGATCTCAAGGTGTTCACCACCGATGCGGCTCTTGAGCTGATCCGAGGTGCCTCTGGCGATCACCGTTCCCCTGTCGATCACGACGATCGAGTCGCAGAGCCGGTCGGCTTCCTCAAGGTATTGCGTCGTCAGCAACACGGTCGCCCCCGTTGCGACGAGTTGCTCGATGACGTCCCACATCTCGATCCTGCCTCGCGGGTCGAGTCCCGTCGTCGGCTCGTCAAGCACGACGACACTCGGCTGCGCGACGAGCGCACCAGCGAGGTCGAGTCGCCTTCGCATTCCGCCCGAATAGCCTTTCGCGGGCCGATCGGCGGCTTCGTCGAGGCGAAACCTGCGCAGCAACTGCCTCGCCCTTTCCCGCGCCCGCGCTTTTGGCTGCCCGTACAACCTGCCGACCATGTAAAGGTTCTCGAAGCCGGTGAGGTTTTCGTCGACGGCCGCGTATTGTCCGGAAAGTCCGATAGAACGGCGAACGGCATCCGGCTCGGTCAATACGTTGTGACCCGCCACCTCGGCTTCACCCGAATCGGGCTTCAAGAGCGTGGTGAGGATACGAACAGTCGTTGTTTTGCCGGCTCCGTTCGGGCCGAGCAGGCCGAGTACCTGGCCGACCGGTATTTCGAGGTCGACGCCATCAAGGGCTCGCGTTGAGCCGTATGTTTTGACGAGGCCGCGAGCTCTGACCGCGATGCCTCTTCCGGTCTCCGACATGCCCACAGCCTAGAAGTGGGTACCGACATTTGTCGTGCCGATAGAACGGCCTTGAATATCAGCGCTCCAGAATTGCGGTCACTCCTTGACCGCCTGCCGCGCAGATGGAAATAAGGCCACGACCGGAGCCTTTTTCGTGAAGAAGCTTGGCGAGTGTCGCGACAATGCGACCCCCGGTTGCCGCGAATGGGTGGCCTGCGGCGAGTGACGAACCGTTCACGTTGAGTTTTTCCCGGTCAATGGAGCCAAGGGGTTCCTCGATATCGAGCTTTTCCTTGGCGAAAGCGGGGTCCTCCCACGCCTTGAGCGTGGCGAGCACCTGCGAGGCGAAGGCTTCGTGGATCTCGTAGAAGTCGAAGTCCCCCAGCGAAACGCCCGCGCTCGCGAGCATGCGCGGTACCGCGTAGGCGGGCGCCATGAGCAGGCCCTCCTCGCCGTGCACGTAGTCCACGGCCGCGGTCCGCGAGAAGGTCAGGTACGCCAGAACGGGAAGGTTGCGTTGCTTCGCCCATTCCTCCGTCGCGAGCAGGACCGTCGAGGCGCCGTCGGAAAGCGGAGTCGAATTGCCCGCCGTCATCGTGCCTTCTCGTCCGCCGTACACGGGCTTGAGCTTGCCGAGTTTCTCCACGGTCGAGTCGGGTCGCAGGTTCTGATCGCGGGCGAGCCCGAGGTAGGGAGTCACCAGGTCGTCGAAGAAGCCGCTTTCGTAAGCCGTGGCCAGTTTCCGGTGGCTTCCCGCGGCCAGCGCGTCCTGATCGGCCCGGGAGATGTCCCACGTGTTCGCGGTGAGCGCGGCGTGCTCACCCATCGAGAGGCCCGTCCTCGGTTCGGCGTTGCGAGGAATCTCCGGCACGATGTGTCCAGGCCGGACGCGGCTGAGCAGCTTCAACCGCTCACCGGCCGACTTCGCCGCGTTGAGCTTGACCAGCAACCTGCGGAGGCTGTCGTTGACGGCAAGCGGTGCATCGCTGGTGGTGTCGACGCCGCCCGCGATCGCGGAGTCGATCTGGCCCAGCGCGATCTTGTTGGCGACGTTGATGATCGCTTGCAAGCCTGTTCCGCAGGCCATTTGCACGTCTGCCGCGGGTGTCGCGGGAGAAAGGGTGCTGCCGAGAACGCTTTCCCTTGCCAGGTTGAAGTCGCGTGAGTGCTTGAGAACGGCACCGGCCGCCACCTCGCCGATCTGTTCTCCTTGCAGGGAGAACCGGCTGACGAGGCCGTTGATCGCCGCGACGAGCATGTCCTGGTTCGACGCGTTGGCGTAGGGGCCGTTCGAGCGGGCGAACGGAATCCGGTTGCCTCCGATGACGGCGACCTTGCGGACCGTCGCCGCTTTGCTCCTGCTCGACCTGGCCCGGCCGCCGCCGGCCTTCTGCGCTGACGCCATGGCTCCTCCTGGTCCACGAACGGTACCGGAGGGAAGTGTAACCTACTGATGAGTAGGTTAGGCTGGCAGTCGCAGAACCGGCACGGGAGGTACCCATGGCTGACAGGTATCGACAGTTCACGAGGACGCCGATCGGCAAGTTCCTCGTGCCCCGGCTCGGCCTGCCCAATCCGCCCTCGCTGCGCAGGTATCAGCGGGGACAGCCGCCGCTGGAAGGCCCGGCGCTCGTCGGCGCCGCGCCGGAGGGCAGGCTGGAGAAGACGGTCGCCGCGCAGCTCGACGGCGCGGGGATCGACGTGCTGACAGTGTCCTCGGCGTCATCGGCGCAGGCGGACGTGCGGTATGGCGCCCTCGTCTTCGACGCGACGGGCATCATCGATCCCGGTGAGCTGCGCGAACTGCACCGGTTCTTCCACCCTGTCGTCAAGGCGATCGGCAGTGGCGGTCGGGTCGTCGTCCTCGGTTCGCCGCCCGAAGCCGTGGAAGGCAGGGAGCGGATCGCGCAGCGAGCGCTCGAAGGGTTCGTGCGTTCGCTCGGCAAAGAACTCAAGCGGGGCGCCACCGCGCAGCTCGTCTACGTGGCGCACGGTGCGGAGAACGCGACGGAGTCCACGATGCGATTCCTGCTTTCCGCGAAGTCGGCCTTTGTGGACGGACAGGTCATCAGGATCGGCGCGGAAGGGGCGACGTCCGCTCAGGCACCGGATAGCTGGGATCATCCGCTCGCGGGCAAGGTCGCGCTCGTGACGGGAGCATCGCGAGGGATCGGCGCCGCCATCGCGGATGTCCTCGCGAGAGACGGAGCACACGTCGTCGCGCTCGACATCCCCGCTCAGGGCGCCGAACTGTCCACAGTGGCCAACGAGATCGGTGGATCTGCTCTACAGCTCGACATCACGAAGGACGATGCTCCTTCGCGGCTCGCCGGTCACCTCGGGCAGCGGCACGGCGGCGTCGACATCGTCGTGCACAACGCGGGCATCACGAGGGACAAGACGCTCGGCAACCTCACCGCGAGTGGATGGGACGCCGTGCTGAACGTCAATCTCTCCGCGCAGCTCGCCGTCAACGATCTGCTGATCGGCGACAAGGTGCTTCGCGATGGCGGCAGGATCATCGGTGTCTCCTCGATCGCCGGTATCGCGGGCAACCTCGGTCAGACCAACTACGCGACGAGCAAGGCGGGTGTCATCGGCATGGTCAACGAGGCCGCGCGACGACTCGCCGGGTACCCCGCCACGATCAACGCCGTCGCCCCCGGATTCATCGAGACCAAGATGACCGCGGCCGTTCCCGTCGTCATCAGGGAGGTCGGGAGGAGACTGTCGAGTCTCGCGCAGGGTGGATTGCCCATCGACGTCGCCGAAACCATTTCCTGGTACGCCAATCCGGCTTCCTCGGCCGTCAACGGCAACGTGGTCAGGGTCTGCGGCCAAGCCTTTCTCGGAGCCTGACATGTTGGTCAAAGAACTGGACAGCGCGCCCAACCCGGCCTCGCTCTACCCGAAAGCGGTGTTCGGCGGACTGCGCAAGAGCGGCGGTGCGGCGCTGCCCGACATCGAATACGTGCGCCATGGCGTGGTCGCTGATGTCGACGCGGTCGCCGCCTACAACAGGGTTTGCGGGTTCGGGCTCGGCGACGAACTGCCCGCCACCTATCCGCACATCCTCGCTTTCCCGCTCCAGATGGCGTTGATGACGGAGCAGGCGTTCCCGTTCCCGCTGCTCGGCATGGTGCACGTCAGGAACCGGATAACGCAGTCGAGGTCGCTCCGGCTCGGTGAGCCGCTCACGCTGCGCGTCGGCGCGCGGAGTCTCCGGCCGCACGAGAAGGGCACCCAGTTCGACGTCGTCAGCGAGGCGCTGGTCGGCGAGGAGCCGGTGTGGGAGGACGTCAGCACCTACCTCAGGAGGGGAAAGACCGGCGCGGCGTCGAGCGGAAGTGGCGTGCAGCTCGCGCCACCTTCGCCGGACGCGGTGTGGCGGGTACCCGGAGACATCGGGCGCCGCTACGCGGTGGTGTCCGGCGATCGCAACCCGATCCACCTTCACCCGCTGACCGCGCGTCTTTTCGGGTTCCGCTCGGCGATCGCGCACGGGATGTGGACGAAAGCGCGGATCCTCGCGGCCTTCGAGGGCAGGCTGCCCGGCGAGTTCACCGTCGACGTGCGGTTCAAACAGCCGGTGTTGCTGCCTGCCAAGGTCGCGTTCACGACGTGGCACACCGAGGACGGCTGGGCGTTCGAGCTGTGGAACGCGCGCAAGCCGAGGCCGCACGCGAGCGGCACCATCACTGCTCGGTAGGCCGCCACACCTCGCCCTCGACGAGGTCGTTGAAGCCGAGCCAGATGAGGTTCATCAGCCAGGAGGCCAGCACGCCGTCGGACACATCGGAGTGGTCGAGCCACCAGTCTGCGAGCGATTCCGCCGCCCCGACCAATGCGACGGCGAGTCCTTCGCCGGAGAACTCGGCCTGCTCGGCGAGGCCCTTTCGCGAACCTGCCGATACGACGAGCGCCGAAACCAACTCGATGGCCTTGCCGCGCAGGGTGTCGATCTCGCCGGCGAAGGGACCGCCGACGGTCAGTGCCTGCCGGTGCAGCACCGTCCACGACTCGCGGTACTCGGCGACGAAGCCGTAGAACGAGCGCAAGCCGTGCCAAAGCTGCATGTCAGGGGAAAGGTCGGGCTTGATGCCTGCCTGAACGGCTTCGAGCAGTCGGCCCGCCTCCCTGCGGATGCAGTGCAGGAAGAGGTCTTCCTTGGCACCGAGGTAGCTGTAGATCATGGGCTTCGATACGCCTGCCACCTCGGAGATCTCGTCCATGGAGGCGGAGTGGTAGCCATGAAGGGAGAACACGCGGACGGCGGCGTCCAGGATCTGCTTTTCCCTGACCGCCCTCGGCAACCGTTTTGCCCGCTCGGGCGCCCGCTTCACGTCGTCGGCCACCAGTTCCTCCTTCGCCTCGGGAAACGCTACCCGTTGGCGGTGTCCTGCTTGCGTTGCCGGTTTATCTACCGATGAGTAACCTGACGCCGTGTCGTTCGGAAGTGTGCTGGACGAATTCGCTCGCAACATCGACGTGCGGGCGTTGACGACGGAGCAGTTCGTGCAGCTTCTCGAAACGCTGTGCATGCTCGACGACGCCGGTGCCGGAGTCGAGTTGAGTTCGCTGTCCACCGAGGTACTTGCCGACATCGTCGCGAAAGCATCAAAAGACCAGATCAAGGGCATCGCCGCGCATCAGGGGCTCAGGGCGGTCTTTCTCGACGAGATCTTCCGGCGGATGTCGGAGCACTTCGTACCCGAGCGGGCGAAACACATCAGCATCGTCGTGGGCTGGCGGTTCCCTTCGGACGAGTACGCCTTCGACCGGTTCCAGACCGTGATCGAAGACGGAAGGTGCGTTTCGAGCGCCGACTGCGGCAGAACGCCGGACACGACCATCACGGTCGCCGTTGACGACTTCATCAGGATGGCCACCGGCAACGCGCTCGCCGCCGCGATGTTCGTCACCGGAAAGGTCAAGGTCAAGGGCGAATACGCGCCCGCGGTACGGCTCAGCGGCTACTTCGACATCCCGAAAGTGCGCGAGTAGGACGTCACTGCGAGTCGATGATCGGCTTGCCAGGGGGGTTCTGGTTGGGGCGCGGCTCTTCGACCACTTCGCTGTCCACGACGATCACCCTGTTCGGCCCGGGCCGCTGCCTGCCGAGCGGAGCCCTGCGCTCGATGCGGCGCAGCCATGCCTTGCGGAACAGCCCCCTTGTCGGAGGGAGCAGCAACAGCAGGCCGAACACGTCGGTGACGAAACCGGGCACGAGGATCAGCATGCCGCCGAGGCCGACCAGCATGCCGTCCGTGATCTCGGTGTGCGCGGGCTTGCCCGCTCTGGCCGACATCATGAAGGCGTTGGCCGCCTTGCCGCCCTCCCTGCGAGCGAGCCACGAGCCGACGAAGGCGCCGAGCAGCAACAACCCCAGCGTCGGCAGGAAGCCGATCAGCGATGCGACCGCCCAGACGGCGGCCACCTCGGCTACCACGTACAGCAAAAAGAAGACGGCCATGTCCGGTTCAACGCGTGACCGTCCGAATTTGCTCCCGCGTGAGCAAGGGAGCTTTACTGCCGCCTAACGGCAGCAAAGCTCCCCCGCTTCCATCACGCGGTCGCGGTGAGTGACGCTCGGTGGTCAGTAGGTCATGGCGACGGCCGGGTCGGAGAGCAGCGCGCCCACGTTGGCGAGGTATTCGGAACCCTGCTGACCGTCGATGACCCTGTGATCGAAGCTCAGCGACAACTGCATCACCTTGCGCACCGCGAGTTCGCCTTCGACCACCCACGGCATGTCCCTGATCGCTCCGACGGCAAGGATCGCCGACTCACCGGGGTTGATGATCGGCGTGCCGGTGTCGACGCCGAAGACGCCGACGTTGGTGATCGTGAAGGTGCCGCCGAGCATGTCGGCGGGCGGGGTCTTGCCTTCCCTCGCCGTGCTGGTCAGCGCTTCCAGTGCCCCGGCGAGCTCCACCAGCGACATGCTCTCGGCGTCCCTGATCTTCGGCACCACGAGCCCGCGCGGCGTTGCCGCGGCGATGCCGAGGTGCACGTAGTCCTTGTAGACGATCTCGCCGTTGTCGCCGTCCCACAGCGCGTTGATGTCCGGCGTCCTTCGCATCGCGAGGCACGCGGCCTTCGCGGCGAAGGCGAGCGGGGTCAGCTTCACGCCCGCGAAAGCGGGGCTGACCTTGAGCTTCTGCCGGAGTTCCATCATCGGGGTGACGTCGATGGTCAGGAACTCGGTGACGTGCGGTGCCGTGAACGCGCTGGCCACCATGGCTTGTGCCGTGGCCTTGCGGACGCCCTTGATGGGCACCCTCCGTTCCCGGGAGCCCTGCTGCCCGGGGGCTTCGGGTTCGGCCGCCGCGGCACGCTGGACGTCGTCCCGCGTGATCACGCCTCCGTCCGCGGTCCCGTCCAGCTCGCGCAGGTCGACGCCGAGTTCCTTGGCGAGCTTGCGCACCGGCGGTTTCGCGAGTGGCACGTAGCCACCCCTCGGCGTGGGCACCTCCGCCGGTGGTGCGGTCGCGGCGACCGGCTCCGGCGCTGGAGTTCCGCCGCCGCCCGTGCGGGCCCTCCGCTTGGCGACCACCGTCTTGGAGCCGTAGCCGACGAGCGGCTTCATCTCCTCCTCGGCCTGCGCCGGTTGGGCGGCTCCGTTCGATGCGGGCGTGGCAGGTGCCGCGCCTTGTGGATCGACGTCGACCGTGAGGATCGGCGTGCCGACCTCGACCGTCTGGCCTGGTTCGACCAGCAACTCGGTGACGACGCCGGCCCACGGGATGGGCAGCTCGACGGCGGCCTTCGCGGTCTCGACCTCGACCACGATCTGGTTGACCTGGACCTCGTCGCCGGGTTGTACCCGCCAGCCGAGGATTTCGGCTTCGGTCAGCCCCTCCGCGGTGTCGGCGAGGGGAAACTGCTTGTAGTCAGGCATGTGTCCGGTCCCCCTTCACCAGGCCAGCGCGCGGTCGACGGCGTGTAGCACCCTGTCGAGGTCGGGAAGGAAATGCTCCTCCAACTTCGAAGGCGGGTAGGGCGTGTCGAAGCCGGTGACCCGCAATACGGGCGCTTCGAGCGAGTAGAAGCACTCCTGCTGCACTCTTGCGGCGATCTCCGACGCGATCGAGGACTCTCCGGAGGATTCGCTGACGGTCACGAGCCTTCCGGTGCGGCGCACCGACTCGAACACCGGGCCGAGGTCCAGTGGCGACAGCGTGCGCAGGTCGATCACGTCGAGCGACATCCCGTCCTCTTCCGCCGCCGTCGCGGCGTCGAGGCACACCTTCACCGAGGGTCCGTAGGCGACGAGCGTCGCGGTGTCGCCTCGGCGAAGCACCTTCGACGTGTACAGCGGTTCGGGCGTCGCCGACGGATCGACGGGCGCCTTGAGCGCGCCCGAGTGGTAGAGCCGCTTCGGTTCGAAGAACAGCACCGGATCGTCGGAGGCGATGGCCTGCCGGAGCATCCAGTAGGCGTCGACAGGGTTGGAGCAGGAGACCACCCTGAGGCCGGGAGTGTGCGCGAAGAGCGATTCCGGCGACTCGGAGTGGTGCTCGACGGCGCCGATTCCGCCGCCGAAGGGAACCCTGATGACGATGGGCACCTTGATTTTGCCCTGCGTGCGGTAGTGCAGCTTCGCGAGCTGGCTGGAGATCTGGTCGAACCCGGGGAAGATGAAGCCCTCGAACTGGATCTCGCACACCGGCCGGAAACCGCGAACGGCCAGCCCGACGGCCGTTCCGATGATGCCCGACTCGGCGAGTGGCGTGTCGAGAACCCTGTGCTCACCGAAGTCCTTCTGCAGACCGTCGGTGATGCGGAAGACGCCGCCGAGCTTGCCGACGTCCTCTCCCATGACGATGACCTTCTTGTCGGCTTCCATCGCGGCCCGAAGGCCCTGGTTGAGTGCCTTGCCGATGGTGAGCTGTTGTACCTGCGTGGCTGGGCTTTCCACCCGTGACTGCGTCGGTGCGGCCATCAGTGCCCACCCGCCTCTGCGAAGCCGGAGAGATAGGAGAGGTATTCCTCGCGCTGGGCGTCGAGTTGCGGCGAGGGATCGGCGTACACCTCGCTGAAGATCCGTTCAGGAGGCGGGTCAGGCATGTTGAAGCAGAAGTCACGCAGTTCTGCCGCGAACCGGTCGGCCTCCGCCTGCACGTCGTCGAAGAACGCCTGGTCGGCGCCACCGGTGCGGGCCAGGTGCGCGCGGACACGTTCGATCGGGTCCTTGTGCTTCCACACCTCAAGCTCGTCGGAGAGCCGGTACCTGGTGGGGTCGTCGGTCGTCGTGTGCGCGTCCATGCGGTAGGTGAACGCCTCGATCAGCACCGGCCCATTGCCGCGCCTGCACTCTTCGAGGGCCCACCGCGACACGGCGAGACAGCCGAGCACGTCGTTGCCGTCGACCCTGATGCCTTCGAAGCCGTAGCCTCTCGCGCGCTGGTAGAGCGGGAGCCGCGATTGCCGTTCGGTCGGCTCCGAGATCGCCCACTGGTTGTTCTGGCAGAAGAACACGACGGGCGCGTCGTAGACGGCTGCCCACACGAAGCCCTCGTGCACGTCGCCCTGGCTCGTCGCACCGTCGCCGAAGTAGACGATGGTCGCTTCGCCGTCGTCGTCGCCGACCTTGCCTTCGAACTTCTGTCCCATCGCGTAGCCGGTCGCGTTGAGCACCTGGTTGCCGATGACGATGGTGTAAGGGTGGAAGCCGTGCCGCTTGAAGTCCCAGCCGCCGTGGTCGCTGCACCGGAAGATTCCCAGTAGCTCACGGAAGTCGACGCCCCTCGCGTAGGCGACGCCGTGTTCGCGATAGCTGGGAAACGCCATGTCCTGCGGTTGCAGCGCCCTTCCCGAGCCGATCTGTGCGGCTTCCTGGCCGAGCAGCGGAACCCAGATGCCGAGCTGGCCCTGCCGTTGCATGGCGTTGGATTCCCTGTCGGCCCTGCGGACGAGCACCATGTCCTTGTAGAGGCCACGCAGTGCTTCGGCGTCGATGTCGGCTACGTAAGGATCGAATCGCGGCGAGGCGAGCCGTTCGCCTTCGGGATTGAGCAACTGAGTTAACTCAGTGCCGCCTTCTGTTGTTGCCCGCAAACCCGCAATCACCTGTTCTGGAGTCGGTTCCGCCGCTGTTGCGGCCGGTCCGGCGCCAGGCTCCGGGCGCGTCCACTGTTCCGGGGACGACATGCGCTTCTCCTTGAAATCGTGCCGCGCAGTCGCTTGTGGCGACTGCTACGGGCGCACCGGCGGCCACCGTGCACGCATCGGGTCCGAGCGCTCTGGTGCCGTCGGCGGTGACGGTTCACGCCGCCATCCTGGCACGAATCGTCCCGAAATGGAGAGCGCCCGAGTCCGATTCGTTGCTCTCAAGTGGTAGTTGAGCTGCGGAAACGCTAGGAAGCCCGACCATGTAGCCGCCAAAAGTCGGTCATGCGAACGCGCGTTAACCAGCGAGCACGCTCGCCGCGATCGGCACGGCGCCCTTGCCGCCGTCCGGCCGGCCTACGCAGTGTGACGTGTGACACAACCTTTTCGTGTCACGATCAACGGCATGGACGAGCGAGCGGTGCGGCAGAAAGTACGCGACCTGTGGGCGCGGGATGCTCTGGCCAGTCTTTCCGAGTTCGTGACCATTCCGGCGCTCTCGCCAGCCTTCGACGGCGACTGGCGAGAAAGTGGTCACCTCCACGCGGCCGTCCGGCACGTCAGATCCTGGTTCGAGCGGCGACCCATCGAGGGTGCGACGGTGGAGGTCGTCGAACTGGAAGGGCGAACCCCGGTGCTGCTGCTCGACGTTCCGGCCAGATCGGCGACCAATGCCGACACCGTCGTCGTGTACGGCCATCTCGACAAGCAGCCCGCGGCCGGCGAGTGGTCGCCTGGCCTCGGTCCGTGGACCCCCGTCGTCAAGGACGAGCGGCTTTACGGTCGTGGCGCCGGTGACGACGGCTACGCGGGGTACGCGGCCTCGGCCGCGCTGGAGGCACTGCACGCCGCGGACGGACGGCACGCGCGCACCGTCGTGCTGCTGGAAACGGGAGAGGAATCGGGCAGCCCCGATCTCGCCGCCTACCTCGACCACCTCGCCGGAAAGCTCGGCAAGGTCGGTCTCGTCATCTGCCTCGACACCTCGGGCTTCGACTACGAACGGCTGTGGCTTGCCACGTCCCTGCGCGGTATCGCGTTTCTCGACCTGACCGTCAGAGTGCTCACCTCCGGCGTGCATTCGGGGCATGGCAGCGGCCTCGTGCCCAGCTCTTTTCGCATCCTGCGGGAACTGCTCGACCGGATCGAGGATCCGAGGACCGGTCAGATCAAGCTGCCGGAACTCGTCGTCGACATCCCGGGGGAACGTATTGAGGAGGCCAGGATCGGTGCGGCCGAGGGGTTCCTCGCTCCGAGTCTCCCCGTCGTGAGCGGAGTCAGGAGCACGACCGACGATCCCGTCGAACTGGTGCTCAACAACACCTGGCGCACGACGCTGTCGGTGACCGGGGCGGAAGGGCTGCCCTCACTTGCCGACGCGGGTAACGTGCTGCGTCCTTACACGAGTCTCAAACTGAGCTTCCGGCTGCCGCCCACCGCCGATGCCTCGGCGGCGCTCGGTGCGATCGAGAAGGCACTCACCACCGACGTACCCTTCGGGGCCAAGGTCGAGATCGAGAGGGCGGAGGCGGCGGCAGGATGGAACGCCACTCCGAGAGCACCTTGGCTGGAGTCCACTTTGGACGAGGTGAGCGCCGAGGTGTTCGGAAAGCCGTGGCGGGCCGTCGGGCTCGGTGGCACCATCCCTTTTCTCGGTCTGTTCGGCCGTGCCTACCCCGAAGCGCAGTTCGTCGTCACCGGGCCACGGGGGCCAGGCAACAACGCGCATGTCGCCGACGAATGGTTGCATCTCGAACAGACGGAGCGGGTGACCGAAGCCGTCGCGAGGATTCTGCACGCACACGCCACGGCGTGAGTACATCGAAACCGATCGGAGGAGCAGCACACTCATGAGCAATGCCGCCGAAACCAGGCTGTGGCACCCGTTCGCGAACATGGCCGACGTCAAGCAGAAACCTTTCCTCGTCGAGAAGGCCGACGGCGTGTGGATCTTCGATGAGGGCGGAAGGCGTTATCTCGACGGTACGGCAGGGCTGTGGTACTGCAACGTCGGCCACGGCAGGACCGAGATCGCCGACGCCGTCTCGCGTCAGCTTCGCACGCTGGACACCTACTTCGTGTTCAACGACTTCACCAACACCCCAGCCGAACTGCTCGCGCGCAGGCTTTCCGAGTTCGCGCCCATGGAATCGGCGAAGATCTTCCTGACCTCAGGCGGGGGCGAGTCGATCGACACCGCCGCGAAGCTGGCGAGGCTGTACTGGGCCAAGCGCGGGCAGCCGGAGCGGATCCACATCCTCAGCAGGCGGCACTCCTACCACGGGACCAACGGTTTCGGCACGAGTATGGCCGGGATCGAGACCAACAGGACGGGCTTCGGGGCACTGCTTCCCGACACGACGAGGGTGGCTCACGACGATGCCGACGACCTGAGGGCGACCATCGAACGGATCGGTGCCGGAGAGATCGCGGCGTTCTTCGCCGAGCCGGTGATCGGCGCCGGTGGTGTTCGCCCACCCGAACCGGGCTACCTCGAAGCCGCGGCCAAGATCTGCGAAGAGCACGGCATCCTGTTCATCGCCGACTCGGTGATCGGGGGATTCGGCAGGCTCGGTTCGTGGTTCGGCGTCGAACGCTGGGGCCTTCGACCCGACATGATCACCTTCGCGAAGGGTGTCACCAGCGGCTATCTCCCACTCGGCGGGGTCGCGATCTCCGGTGCGGTCGCCGATGTCTTCTGGGAGGCGCCGGGGAACCCGTTCCCGCACGGGCCCACCTATTCGGGTCACCCGACGGTCGCCGCGGCCGCACTGGCCAATTTGGACATTCTCGAACGTGAACAGTTGCTCCAGCGGTCCGGCGAACTGGAAAAACCGTTGTACGACATGCTGTGCAAGGTCGCGGAGCATCCGGCCGTCGACCATGTTCGCGGTGGCACCGGCCTGCTCGGTGCCCTCGAACTGGCACCCGCGCTCGTCGAGCAGGACAAGACGGTGGTCGCGAAGGCGCAGCGGGCGGTCCGTGAGCACGGTGCGGTCGTCCGCCCGCTGGCCAGTGCGCTCGCGGTGTCGCCACCGCTGATCATCACCGAGGAGGAGATCGGCCTGCTCGGCGACAGCATCGTCGCCGGGCTCGACGCGATCACCACTCGGTGACCCGCTACGGCGTCGCCTTCTGGAACTCGAACTTCGCCGCGGCCTCCGAAGTGAAGTTGTACTTGAGGGTGGCCAGCCCGAACGGCTTCGCGGGGTCGACGCTGAACAACGTCGTCGTGCGAGGCGGGTTACGGGTCGCGGCAGGTCCGTAGTCGTAGTCGCCGGAAAGGCCGTCGAAGCTGACCTTGCCGAGTTCCGAGCTCGCCTTGAGAAGGCCGTCCCTTGACAGATCACCGTCGGCGACGGCCTTCTCCAGCAACGCGGTCATGGCCCTTCCCTGGTTGTAGCCGAAGCCGAAGTAGTAGTCGGGCTGCTGCTTCGGCGCGTACTGTTCGGCCCTGCTCACCATGTCGCGCATGCCTTTCACGGACGAGTCGCCCCATTCGGTTCCCTCGGCCGCGATGGTCACGTACTGCTGGAGGTAGGGCGCGACAGCCGACTGGGCCAGCGCGTTGGCGTAGCTCGGTGACTGCGCGAACCACTTCGGTGCGAACTTCGCCTGGGCGGCGGTTCCCCAGATCTTGCCCGCGTCGGCGGGGGTCGCGGTCAGGAACACCATCTCGCAGCCGGCCGAGGCGAGCGCACCGATCTGGCCCGCGTAGTTCTCGGTGCCCACCTTGAACTTCTGCGTGTTGGCGACGGTGAATCCGTACTCCTTCGCCGCGAAGTCGATGCCCTGCTGACCGGCCTCGCCGTAGACGTCGTCCTGGACCATGGTGCAGATCCGCGAGTCACGGCTGCCCCCGCCCTCGGTGAGGTAGTAGTCCATCGTGTTGATGGCCTGCACCTGGTAGGGGGCCCCGACCGGCAGCAGGTTGTCCTCGCGAACCCAGAACGCGTCGAGCGAGGCGGGCGCCGCGATGATCTTGTCGGTGCGCAGCAACGGCAGCACGGCGAGCGTCGGAGCGGTACCGAGAACCTGGGTGAACGCGACGACGTCGTTCTTGATCTTGTTGTATTGCTGCACGGTGACGTCGGCCGCGTACTGGTTGTCCTCCTGCACCAGTTCGACCTTGTACTTTCCCGCGATACCGCCCCGCGAGTTGACGTAGTCGAACCACACCTTGTTGCCCTCGGTCAGCGGCTGGCCGATGACGGCTACCGGACCGGAAAGCGGGCTGAGTACCCCGAGTTTGATGGTCGTGCCGTCGAATCCCGCCGTGTTCGGCGGCGCGCCGGCCTGACCTCCACCGGACTGCTGTTCGTTGCCCGCGCCACCACACGCGGCGACGGCCAGCAGCGTGGCCGAGGCGAGGACGGCCCCGATTCTCCATGGTTTCCCTTGCATGATGGGCCTCCTTGATCAGTAGGAGAAAGGCCAGTGAGCGAAGTAGGTCCTGATGCGCAGCCAGATCCCGGCGAGTCCTCTCGGTTCGAACACCAGGAACAACACGATGAGCAGGCCGAAAATGGCTTGGTTGAGCGCGAAAACGCTGATGAATCCCTCGCCGCCGACGCTGGTTCGAACGCCGGGGATCACGTCGCTGTAGCGGTCGATGAGCGCGGGAAGCGCGCCGACGAAGACGGCGCCCAGTATCGACCCGAAGATGGTGCCGAGTCCTCCGACGATCACGATCGCGATGTACTGGATGGACAGCAGCAGATCCCACTCGTCAGGGCTGACGAACTGCTGGTAGGCGCCGAAGAGCGCACCGGCCATCGACGCGATGGCGCTGGAGACCATGAAGGCGCCGATCTTGTAGCGCCCCGCGCGGACACCGATGATCTCGGCTGCCTGGTCCCTGTCCCTGATGGCCTGCAATGCTCTTCCCGGCCTTGTTCTCGCCAGGTTCTTCGCCAGCAGCGCGACGATCGCGACGAGGCCCCACACGAGCCAGAACCAGCCCTGGTTGCGGGAGTAGAACTGACCGAAGACGGAGAGGCCGTCGAGGTCGATCGGCCCGAGCGAGGCGGATGCCGCGACGGAGGTCCCCGAGTTTCCTCCCGTGATGCCGGTGAGGTTGCGCCACAAATGATCGCCGATGAAAACGAGGCCGAGCGTGACGATCGCGAGGTAGTGACCCCGCAGCCGCAATGCGAACGGGCCGACGAGCCCACCGAGGATCGCGCCGACGAGCGCGGCGCCGAGCAGCCACACCGGGAGCGGAAGTCCCATCGCTCCACCGAATCTCGCCGCCGCGTAAGCACCAGCGCCGATGAAGAAGGCGTGGCCGAGCGAGATCTGGCCGCAATAGCCGGTCAGCAGGTTCAGCCCGATCGCACCCACCGCGGTGATCCCGACGTAGATGAGCACGGAAAGCCAGAAGTCGTCGCGAACGATGGTGGGCAGCACGAGGAAGACGACGAGCATCACGAGCAGGCCCGTGCGCTTGAGCGGGGTGGGGAACAACCGCAGATCGTCGGCGTACCCCAAGGTGGCGTTGCGGTGCGCGCCCATCAGACCCGCCTCACTTCCTTGGTGCCGAGCAGCCCGTATGGCCGGACGAGCAGGATCAGGATCATCAGCACGTAGGGCACGATCACCGAGACGTTGCTGCCGGCCCACGAGAAGAGCTGGTCCTGGTAACCCCTCGTCAGCGCCTCGGCTAGGCCGATGATCAACCCGCCGAGCACGGCACCGGAAGGGGAATCCATGCCGCCGAGGATCATCGCGGGGAACGCGGCCAGCGCGATGTTGCCGATCGAGGGGTTCAGTCCGCCCGGCCCGGTCGCCATGAGGACACCGGCCAGCGCGCCGAGCGCGGCCGAGATCGCCCACGACGTCGCGTACACCCTGCGGGCGCTGATTCCCTGTGCCAGAGCGGCTTCCTGATCGAACGCCGTCACCCGCATCGCGAGTCCCAGCGAGGTGCGGCGGAAGAACACGAAGAACCCGACGACGACGGCCGCCGTGATGCCGATGGTCCACAGGTCGCGGACTCCGAAGACCACGCCGCCGAGCTCGACCGTCCTGATGTTCCACGGATTGTCGAGCTGTTTCTGGTCGAATCCCCAGATCGCGGTGACGAGCGGGGACAGGATGAACAGCAGTCCGATCGTGATCATGATGACGGCGAAGGGCGGCTGGCCCACCATTCGCCGCAGCACGATGCGTTCGAACGTCGCGCCGACGACGGCCGTCGAAAGGCAGCACAACACGACCGCGACGACGAAGGCGAGCGCGAGCTCGTTCGCGAACGTGTATCCGAGGTAGGCGCCGAGCGCGAGCAGGCCGCCCTGCGCGAAGTTGATGACCCCGCTCGACTTGAAGATCACGACGAAACCCAGCGCCACCAAGGCGTAGGTCGAACCGAGTGACAGTCCGGCGAAGCAGTTTTGCAGGAAGGCCGTCATCGGTACATCGCCTCGATCTCGCCGCCGAACAGTTTCGCCACGGCGGCCCGCTTGACCTTGTGCGTCGCGGTCAGTTCGCCGTACTCGTGATCGAGTTCCCGCGTGATCAGGGTGAAGCGCTTGATCCGTTCGACGTCGGCGAGTACGGCGTTCGTGCTGTCGACAACGGTCTGGATCAGAGTCGTCACCTCGGGCTTTCCGGAAAGGTCGGCATAGGTGGTGTACCCGATGCCCTTCCTGCTCGCCCATTCACCGACGACGTCGGACTCGATACCGATCAACGCGGTCAGGTATTTGCGCCGGTCGCCGATCACGACGGCTTCGCGCACATAGGGCGAGACCTTGAGCCGGTTCTCGATCTCCGAAGGCGAGACGTTCTTGCCGCCTGCCGTGATGATGATGTCCTTCTTGCGATCGGTGATGCGAAGGAACCCGTCGGCGTCGACGACCCCTATGTCGCCGGTGTGCAACCAGCCCTGCTCGTCGACGGCCTGCGCGCTCGCTTCGGGATCGTCGAGGTAGCCGAGGAAGACACCGGCCGACCTTGTGATGATCTCTCCGTCGTCCGCAATGGACAGTTCGACGCCGGGAAGCGCGGTGCCGACCATGCCGAGCCGGATGTCGTCTGCCGGAGTGAGCGTGCAGATCGCCGTGTTCTCCGTCTGTCCGTACCCCTCCCTGACGTGGATGCCGATGGCCCACAGGAATTCGAGCACTTCGGGCGCGATCGGGGCCGCCCCGCTCAACGCGACCCGCACTCGCACCATGCCGAGCTTTTCCCGCAACGTGCGGAAGATCAGCAGCTCGCACAACGCGAGGATCAACCGGTCGGTGAGACCGGTGGTACCGCGCATCCTCGATGGCGCGATCCGCCTGCCCTGCCGCAGGCACGACCGGTACACGAGCTTCTTGAACGGCGACGCGTCAGCCATGCGCAACTCGACACCGGCGAGCAGCTTCTCCCACACCCTCGGCACGCCGAGGAAGACGGTTGGCTGAATGTCGCGGAGGTCTCGGGGGAAGGCAGGCCCACCCTCGCCGAAGTTCACGACGGAGCCCGCCCACACCGAGTCGATCACCGAGGTGAGCCGTTCCGCGATGTGGCAGAGCGGGAGGTAGCTGAGTACTTCGTCGGCCGAAGTGCCGCCGAGCGCGGTGAGGAACGTGCTCGCCGAGGCAGTGAGGTTCGCGTGCGAGAGCAGGGCGCCCTTCGGCGGGCCCGTCGTTCCCGACGTGTAGACGATGATCGCGGGCGATGAGGGGTCGAGCGCGGCGACCGACTCGGCGAGCGCGGCGAGCGGATCGTCGGTGTTCGCGCCGATTTCCTCCAGCGCGGCGAAGGTCAGCAGATCCTCGTCTCCGATCCCGCGAGTGTCGATGACGATGATGTGCCGTAGCGCGGGAAGCTTGCCGCGTACCGCGCGGACCTTGTCCAGTTGCTCCTCGTCCTCTGCGATGAGCACGGTCGCGCCGCAATGCGCGAGCAGGTACTCCACCTCGGCCGACGGCGACGTCGGGTAGATCCCGACGCTGGTGGCCCCGATGCTCTGCGCCGCGAGGTCGGCGATCACCCACTCCGGCCGGTTCTCCGCGTGGATGGCGACGCGTTCACCTCGCGCGACGCCCAGTCGCCGCAGGGCTGCCGCCGTGTTGGCGACCCTGCGCGCGTATTCCGACCAGGTCCATTCCCGCCAGTAGCCGCGGTGCTTCTCGCGAAGCGCGACGGCGGAGGGACGGTGGTGTGCGTTGGCGAGCAACCGCGCGGGCAATGTCGGCTCGGCGTCGTCGGCGTGCCGGACCGGCTTCGTGCCGAGCCCACCGGCCGCGGTCTTCACGCCGCACCGCCGAGGTATGCCTCGACGACGAGGGGATCGTGCTGGACCTCGCTGGGTTTCCCTGTCGCGATCGCCTTCCCGAAGTCGAGCGCGAGCACCCGGTCGGCGACGTCCATCACCAGGCTCATGTCGTGCTCGACCAGGATCATGGCGATACCGAGTTCCGCTCGGACTTCGAGCAGGTAGCGCGCGGTGTCCTCGGTCTCTTCGAGATTCATCCCGGCGACCGGTTCGTCGAGCAGCAGCAACTTGGGCTCCATCGCGAGCGCGCGGCCCAGTTCGGCCCGCTTCGCGACGCCGTAGGGCAGCAGTCCGGCGGGCGACCACCGGTACGGCTCAAGTTCGAGCAGATCGACGATGTCCTCGACGGCTGCCCTGTGCCGGATCTCCTCCCGCTTGGCCCTTCCCCACCACGCCATGCCGGAGAAGAACCCGGTGCGCATGAGGTGGTGCCTTCCGAGCATCAGGTTTTCGACCACGGTGAGCCTGCTGAACAGTCCGGGGTTCTGGAACGTCCTCGCGACACCCATCGCGGCGATCGCGGCAGGGGCGCGCCCGACGAGCGAGGTCCCTTCGAGGGTGATCGTGCCCCGCTGCGGGCGGTACACCCCGTTGAGGCAGTTGAAGATCGACGTCTTGCCTGCACCGTTCGGCCCGATGATCGCGAACAGTTCGCCGCCGCCGACCTCGAAACCGACGTCGTCCAACGCTGTCACCCCGCCGAAGCGGAGGGTCAGCCCGGATGCTTCGAGCAGCGGCGTCAGGCGCTCCATCGCTTCTTCCTCCGGTAGCTCTTGACCTCGGCGAACGACCGGTGTTCGGCGCTTGCCCCCAGGTAGAACTCCCTGATGTCCTCGTCGGCGAGCAATGCGGCCGATTCGCCTTCCTTGACGACCTTTCCGGTTTCGAGCACGTATCCCGACCCTGCGACCGACAGCGCCATGACGGCGTTCTGTTCGACCAGCAGCACGCTGGTTCCCTGCCGGTTGATGTGCGTGATGATGTCGCGGACCTGTTCGACGAGGCGGGGCGCGAGACCGAGTGAAGGCTCGTCGAGCAGTAACAGCTTCGGCGCGGCCATGAGTGCTCTTCCGATGGCGAGCATTTGCTGCTCGCCGCCGGAGAGGTAACCCGCGATGGCCTTGCGCCTCGTCGCGAGCACGGGGAAGAGATCGAGCACCCGCACGTAGGACTCGCGGATTTCGCCGCGGTTTCGTCTGCTGTACGCGCCCGCCTTGAGGTTTTCCTCAACCGTGATCTCGGCGAAGATCCGCCTGCCTTCCATCACCTGGGCGATGCCGTTGCGGACGATGAAGGCGGCGTCGGCGCCCGTGACGTCGGTTCCGGCGAGCCGTACGGCGCCCTTGGTGATCTTGCCGCGATGCGGGACGAGCAGGCCGGTGACCGCGCGCAGCAGGGTGGTCTTGCCAGCGCCGTTGGCGCCGAGCAACGCCACGATCGCGCCGGAAGGCACCGTGATGCTCAGTCCGCGGAGCGCGGGCACGACGTCGTCGTAGACGACTTCGAGGTTGCTCACGGACAGCATGGGAGTCACCGATCCTCCATCAAAGTGATGTGGATCACATCGGATATGGACGTTATGCGTTCACGCTGCGCACAGCAAGACCCGAGCCGAACTGTGACATTTAGCGGTTGCTTACGCCGATGGCAGGATGGCGGAGTGGACCAGCAAACTGTGAGTAACAGCGTTCGTGACCGGTGGGCGAATGACGTACTGCCCAGCCTTTCCGGACTCGTGGAAATCCCCGCGCTCTCGCCGGTGTTCGACAAGGACTGGGCAAAAACCGGTCAGCTCGACGCCGCCATCGATCACGTCAAGGCGTGGCTGGCCGAAAGGGAGATCCCCGGTGCCGCCATCGACGTGGTCAGGCTCGGCAACCGCAGCCCCGTGTTGCTGCTCGACGTCCCGGCCACCGAGGGCGCCGAGGACAAGGGCACCGTGCTGCTCTACGGCCACCTCGACAAACAGCCGCCGGTCGGTGGCTGGTCGGACGGCCTCGGTCCGTGGAAGGCGGTCGTCGAGGACGGCAAGCTCTACGGCAGGGGTTCCGCCGACGACGGCTACGCCGGATACGCGGCAACCGTCGCGATGGAGGCGCTGAGGGCCAACGGCGGCGCCCATGCCCGCGCGGTCGTCCTGCTCGAAACGGGCGAGGAATCGGGAAGCCCCGACCTGCCCGCCTACCTCGAACACCTCAGTGACCGGCTCGGCGAGGTCACCTTCGTCGTGTGCCTCGACTCGGGCGGCAACGACTACGACCGGCTGTGGCTCACCACGAGCCTGCGCGGGCTCGCGCAGGTCCACGTCACCGCGAGGGTGCTCGACTCGGCGCAGCATTCGGGACTCGCCAGTGGCGTCGTTCCCAGCTCGTTCCGGGTCCTGCGCAACCTCATCGAGCGCATCGAGAACTCCGCGACCGGCGAGATCCTGCTCGCCGAGTGCAACGTCGAGGTGCCCGCCAACCGCAGGGAGGAAATCGCCGCGACCGCGGAGGTTTCGCCGGGCGGCTCGCGCGGCACGTTCCCTTTGAACGGCTCGACGCGGCCCGTCGCCGATGACGAGATCGAATTGCTGCTCGGCAACAGTTGGCGGCCGACGCTGTCGGTGATCGGCGCTTCGGGCTTCCCAGAGCCTGCCGACGCGGGCAACGTCCTGCGTGAGGCGACCACGCTGGCGCTCAGCTTCCGGCTGCCGCCCACCGCCGACTCGGCGAGTGCGCTCGCCGCCATCGAAAAGGCGCTCACCACGGACGTTCCGTACTCGGCGACCATCGAGATCACCTCGACCGAACACGCGGACGGCTGGAACGCGCCCGCGACGGCGCCATGGCTTGCCGACGCGCTCGGAAAGGTCAGCGACGAGGTGTTCGGGCAGCCGTGGCGCGCGGTAGGGCTCGGCGGCTCGATCCCGTTCATGGGCTTGCTCGGCGAGAAGTACCCGCGTGCGCAGTTCCTCGTCACCGGAGCGCTCGGGCCCGACTCCAACGCGCACGTTCCCGACGAGTGGCTGCATCTCGACCAGGCGAGGCGGGTCACCGAGGCGGTCGCGCACATCCTCGACGCGCACGCGAGGAGCTGAGGTCGCTCACCGCCCGCGGTCGCCGATGCCGCGGGCGGCGAGCGCTTCGCCCAGCTCGTCGGCGTGCCGCAGCGTGCGTACCAGAAACGGCACGGCGAACGCGGTCGGCGACCGCTGCGCTCCCCGCGCTTTCGCGGCCTCGCGTACCTCACCGGCGATGCCGGAGATCGCGGCGACCGCCTGCAACGTCAGTCCGACGAGCAGGCCGATCCGGTCCGGTTTGATCCCGAACCGGCGCAACGGCCGCAGTCCGCGTTCGACGGCGGACACCACGTCGTCGACCTTCGTCGTCAGCGTGAACAGGTTGGCCGCGGCGAGTGCGGCGACGATGCGAAGGCAGATCACGGCCGCGGCTTCGATGCCCAGCAGCCACGATTGCAGCGCGAAGACGAACACCACGAGCACGGCGAGGGTGCGTGCCGTGTGCAGGCAACGGCGTGCGGGAATTCGCGCGAGCGCGTACCCGAGCAGGACGACCACCGTGATTCCGCCGAGCCACACTGGCGACCGCACCACGAACACGACGGCCGCGAGCACGAGCAGTGCCAGCAGCTTCCAGCCCGCCGGTGTTCTGTGCAGCAAGCTCGAACCCGGCTCGGTGAGTCCGAAGGGCGTCATTCCACGAGCTTCCGGTAGTACGTCAACGCGGGCCGTGGTTCGTCGTCGGCGACCACCCTGCCCTCGTCGAGTACGACGACCCTTTCGAAGTCGTCCAGCAGTTCGAGGTCGTGGGTGACCAGCACGACCTGCTGCCGCAGTTCCCGCAGCGTCTCGGCGAACCTGCGTTTGTTGCGGAGGTCGAGCAGCGTCGTCGGCTCGTCGCACACCAGTACGTCGGGGTCGAGCACCAGCATCGAGCACAGCGCGAGCAGCTGCTTCTGGCCTCCGGAAAGCTGGTGGGCCGGATGTTCGGCGTATCCGGAGAGGCCGTAGTCGGCGAGCACGCGCTCCGCCTTCGCCGCTCGCTCCTTTTTGGACAGTTCGCTTTTTCGCAGTGAGAAGGCGACGTCCTCACCTGCCGTCGGCATCACGATCTGGCTGTCCGGGTTGGTGAAGATGAAGCCGACCTTGCGGCGCACCTCACGCCCGTTCTTCGCCGGATCGAGCCCTTCGACCCGCACGGATCCCTTTTCGGGGAGCACGAGGCCGTTGATCATGCGGGCCAGTGTCGATTTTCCCGATCCGTTGGCGCCGACGAAGGCCACGCGTCGCTCGGGCAGCGAAAGGTCCACATCGGACAGTACGGTGCGCTTGCCGTAGTGATGGCCGATGCCGTCGAACTCGATCACGATGTCACCTCCCACGCCGTCGCGACGCCGACGCCGCCTCCCGCCGACAGCGCGGCGAGCCCGGTGCGGGCACCGCCCATTCTCACCAGCCGAGTGAACAACCTGACGACAAGAACCGCACCTGAGGCACCCCACGGATGTCCCAGCGCGATCGCACCGCCGTCGGGACTCACCGTGTGCTCGTCGATACCCGCCGCGTCGAGGCAGGCGAGTGTCTGCCCCGCGAACGCCTCGTTGAACTCCACGACGTCCGGTGCGGCAGGCAATGCCGCACTGACCTGGCGCATCGCGCCCACCGCGCCGAGCCCGAGCCGGTTGGGGTCGACGGCCGAGGTCGCCGAGGAAAGCAATCGCAGCCCGCGAAGCCCGAGCCGTTCACGCATCGACTCACTCACGATGAGCACGACGGCCGCTCCGTCGTTGATACCGCACGAATTGGCCGCTGTCGCGGTTCCTTCCTCGCTGAAAGCGGGCCGGAAGCGGGCGAGCCGTTCGAAGGTGAACCCGGCGCGGGGCCGTTCGTCGTGCGTGACCTCTCCGAAAGGGACGATCTCCGCATCGAAGGTGCCCGCGCGCTGGGCCGCGACGGCTCGCTCATGGCTGCGCGTCGCGAAGAGATCCTGTCGTTCGCGGGAAATCCCCGCTTCGGCCGCGACCAGGTCGGCCGCGGGGCCCATGTCCGGATCACCGATGTCGGCCGGTGCGAACGGCGCCCTGTCGTACCAGGTCGGCGGTTCGGTGCGCCAGGCCCGGTACGGCGCCGTCGACGCGCTTTCCACCCCGCCGGCGAGGTACGCCTCGCCCTCGCCTGCCCTGATCATCGCTGCTGCCGTGGCGATTGCCGCGAGCCCGCTCGCGCACTGCCGGTCCACCGTCATGCCGGGAACCCCGAGCCCCGCCCGCAACGCGGCGACCCTCGCCGGATTGCCGCCAGGGCCGAAGACGTTGCCGAGCACGACGTCAGCTAGTTCGTCCACACCAGTCGCGTCGAGTACGGCGCGCAGCACTGGCGCGGCGAGTTCGGCCACCGGATACCCGCGCAGCGCCCCGCCTGCCGAACCGATGGGTGAACGCAGCGCCGCGACGACGACAGGAGCATCCCCGGCCGTCATACCAGCGGCTCCGCCGTCAACGTCTCGTCTCGCAGTCGCTCGGCGATCGCCGAGCGCGCCGGCTTTCCCGACGCCGTCCTCGGCAGCGTCGTCGTGACCAGCCAGCGGCGCGGGCGCTTCGCGGGAGGCAGCGCCGCGCGGGCCGCCTGTCGCAGCTCGCGAAGCGAAGGCGCTCCCTCGACGACCGCCGTGACGACGGCTCCCAGCCTCGGATGCGGCGTACCGGAGACGACGACGTCGGTCACCCCCGCTACCGCGCGAAGAACCCGCTCGACCTCCTCGGCTGGGACGAGGTTGCCCCCGCTCGTGATGGTGGAACTGCCCCTTCCGTGCACGGTCACCTCGCCGGAAGCCGCGACCTCGGCGAGGTCACCGACCGTCGACCACTCCCCTGCCGGGTCGAGCACGCCTTGTCGGAGGTAGCCGGAGAACGCCAACGGTGACCTCACCCACAACACGCCGTCCCGGACGTCGAGATCGACATCCGGAACCCGCATCAGCGTTGCGCCCCTGCGAATGGCGATCAACGAGTGCTCGGCCGAGCCGTAGTACTCGATCAGCTCCGCCTCGGGGAGCAGCCGGTGAAACCGTTCCCGCAGTCGCTGGCCGAGTTCGGCGCCTCCACAGACGACGGTGCGCAGCGCGCACGGCCCCCCGGTTCGGTCCAGCTCGGTCAGCAGCCCGGCCAGCATCGCGGGAACCAGGTGCACGGCTTGGGCCTCGCGGGCCTCGGCGGGACTCCACCTCGGCCTCAGCAGCGGGCTGCCACCGGACCACAGCGTGTGCAGCGCGCCGAAGAGAAACAGCGACGAGCTGAGCGGGCCCGGGATGAGCACAGGGCCGCCGATCGGGCCGAGCGCGGCGAAGCTGCGCAGCCAGGAGTCGCGGGTGCGGGCGAGCACCTTCGGCCTCCCGCTGCTGCCCGAAGTCGTCGGCAGGTAGAACACGGTCGACCCGGTACCGGCCGCTCGCTCGGCGAAAAACTCGCGAGGGTCGAGGTCCGCCCCGACCACGGTGCGCGGACGGGCGTCGTCGAGCACGCCCTGCCGGTGCTCGGCAGGCCACGAAGGGTCGATCACGACGGAGGCTGCGCCGAGTAGATCGGCCCCGAGCAGCCACGGAAGCACGGTCGGCGAGTCGATGGCGATCCGGTCGCCCTCGCCAACGCCCAGCTCGCCGAGGCTGACAGCCGCGGCGTTGGCCGAGGCAAGCAGCTCGCCGGGAACCGAACCGGTGACCGGCGGTGTCGCGAAGGTCATTCGTTCCTGGCCGCTGAGCTGACGAGAGTGCCGGGAAGCGCTCTGTGTACGACGGAGGCAACGAGCGCGGCGACGACGACCTTGGCGAGATCGCCAGGCACGAAGACGAGTGACTGCACGAAGGCCGCACCGAAGTCGCCGGTGTAGAAGCCGAGGAAGGGGATGCCGACGAGGTAGTCGGCGAGCAGGCCCGCGAAGGCCGCCAGCAGCAACACGGGCAGTCCCCTGTTGCGAGCCCGCTGCGCGATCAGGCCCGCGACCAGCGCGGAGGCGATCCAGCCGAAGAGGAAACCGCCGCTTGGCCCGATGAACGGCGCGACCCCGCCACGTCCTCCGGAAAGGAGCGGGAGCCCGATGGCGGTCAACGCGAGCATCAGCACGACGGCCGCCGTAGCCCTCCTCGCCCCGAGAATGATGCCCGCGAGCAGCGGACCCATGTTCTGGATGATGATCGGCACGCCGGATCCGCCGACGTAGAACCCTGGAAACAAGCCGAGCACGGCGATGAACGCGGCGAATACGACCGTCCTCGCGAGGTCGGACGCGGGAAGAGTAGGGCGTGGTCCTGGCACGTATGGCAACCTAACGCGCTGGTCAGATAGCGCGTAGGGCAGTACCGATCGAGCCGAGTTCCCCGACGGCCGCCGAGTACGAGAAGGGCGTCTCCGGATTCCACGGAATCACGTTGCCCTCCTGCACGGCGGGCAGCTTCTGCCAGGTCGGATAGCCCCCGAGCTGGTCGGCCTGGAGGTTTCCGTACCTGCTGTCGAGCAGGATCACGTCGGCCGGATAGGTCCCTGCGTTCTCCCAGCTCAGTTGCTCCCAGTAGTTGCCGTCACCCGGTGCGTTCGGCTCCACGAAGCTCAACCCGTTGTCAGCGAGGTACTTGCTGCTGGGGAAGCCCTGCGCGTTGCCTGCCCACACGCCTTCCTGCGTCGCGGACACCAGCAGCAACTTCTTGTCACCGACCGCGTTCACCGTCTGCGGGAAGTCCTCGGTGAACGAGTCGAACTCGGCTTTCGCCTTCTTGACCGAATCGGAGTCGACGTCGCCGCCGAGTGCCTTCGCGAGGGCGCGGAACTTCTCGATGCCGTCGGTGATCGAGATACCGCCGAGGTCGAGACCGACGGTCGGGGCGGCCCGCTCGACGGCGCCGGCCTGCTCGGCTGGGACGTACCACAACTCGTCCTTGAGATACATCACGCTGACCAGCAACTGCGGCTTGAGCTCGACGTAGCGGTCGTAGTTGAACTCGCCCCACACGTTGCCGAGCGACTGGACCGAGGCGAGGTCGACGTTGCCGACCTGCGGATCCGGTTTGCCCGTCGGCAGTTTCGAAGGACCGAAGATGCCCACGGGGCGGATGCCGAATTCCCACAGCGCCGCCGCAGCCGTCACCTGGGCGACGATGCGCTCGGGGCGGTTGCCGTCGAGCGTGCGACCCCTGTCGTCCTTGAAGGACCAGGTCGATTCGGAACCTTGCTGCGTGGTGTCTTCTTGGTAACCGCACGCGGCCAGCACAGTCGTGGCACCCAGCGCAAGAGCGCCGCCGAGAAAGCGCCTACGATTCACATCACTGAACATGGTCACGCGATGAGGTTAGCCTGGCCTTAGTCTGTTGGCCATGGTGGTGACCGTCTCGGTGCGAGAAACCCGCCGGTCGACGCGAGCGCTGGCGTTACTCGGCATCGTCGTCGCGTTGGCGGTCGTCGTGCTGCTCTCCATCGCGCTCGGCTCGAACCGGCTCTCGCTGACCGAAGTGCTGCACGCGCTCTTCGCCTACGACGGAAGCTACAGCGACACCGTCGTACGCGACACGAGGCTGCCGAGGACCGTACTCGGCATCGTCGTCGGCATGGCGCTTGGTCTCGCGGGCGCGCTCATGCAGTCGGTGACGAGGAACCCCATCGCGGACCCCGGGATCCTCGGCATCAACCACGGAGCCGCCGTCGCCATCGTCTTCGCCTCCGCCGTGTTCGGAGTGACCGCGCCAGGGCACCTGGTGTGGTTCGCTTTCGTCGGCTCGATCGTCGCGACCGCCCTCGTCTACGCCATCGGTGGGGGAAGGGGAGCCAACAGCCCGATGCGGCTCGCGCTTGCCGGAGTCGCGTTGCAGGCCGCATTCGTCGGCATCAACCAGGCCATGCAGGTGATCGACACCCACGCGCTCGACAAGATGCGATTCTGGCTCGTCGGTTCCCTCGCCGACAGGGACCTCAGCACGCTGACCGGGCTCATCCCGTTCTTCGTCGCCGGAGTGGTCATCGCGTTGCTGCTCGGTCGCTCGCTCAACGCCATCGCACTCGGCGATGACACCGCGCACGGGCTCGGCGCCAACCCCGCTGTCGTCAGGGTGATCAGCATCCTCGCGGTCGGGTTGCTGTGCGGCGCGGCGACGGCGGCCTGCGGACCGATCGCGTTCGTCGGCCTGATGGTTCCGCACCTGGTACGACTCGTGGCAGGACAGGACGAACGCTGGGTGCTCGGTCTCTCCGTTCTCGCCGCTCCGGTCGTGCTGCTCGGCTGCGACGTGCTCGGCAGGCTGCTCGCGAGCCCGGCCGAGTTGCAGGTCGGCATCGTCACCGACGTCGTCGGCGGGCTCGTCTTCGTCTTCCTGATCCGGCGACTGCGGACGGTGCGGCCATGAGCGCGGTGCGGAAGCGCATGGAGCGCAGGGCGGTCGTCGTGGTCGCGGCCCTCGTTCTCGTCACGGCCGCGCTTGCTGTGCTCTCCATCGGCACCGGTGAGTATCCGATGTCGTTCGGCGACGTACTGGCGACGCTCGCGGGGCAGGGAAGCAAGTTCGACTACCTCGTCGTCACCGAGCAGCGGTTGCCGAGAGTCCTGGTCGCCATCGTCGTCGGCATCGCGCTGGCGCTTTCCGGCGCCGTTTTCCAGACGCTGAGCCGCAACCCGCTCGGCAGCCCGGACATCATCGGCTTCACGGCTGGATCGGCGACCGGTGGCGTCGCCACGATCATCGTGTTCGGCGCTGGGACGGTCACGGTCGCTTTCGGCGCCATCGTCGGAGGGCTGCTGACGGCGGTGCTGGTCACAGCGCTGTGCGGACGGCGGGGACTGCGCAGTGACCGGCTCGTGCTCGTCGGGGTCGGTATCGGCACCGTGCTGATCGGGATCAGCGCCTACCTGCTCACGAGGGCGACGGCTGAATCGGCGGCGCAGGCGGTGACCTGGCAGGTCGGCAACCTCGCCGGAAGGGACTGGCGTTACCTGGTGCCGATCGTCGTGGCCGTCGCCCTGCTCGCCCCCGTGGTGTTCGCTTACGCGAAGCCGCTGCGGATGCTGGAAATGGGCGACGACGTCGCCATCGGCATCGGTGTCGATGTCGACCGGATGCGGCGCCTGCTGTTCGTGCTGGCCGTCGCGTTGGTGGCGGTCGCGGTCGCGACGGCGGGGCCGATCCCGTTCGTCGCGCTCGCGGCGCCGCAGATCGCCAAGCGGCTGACGAGAAGGCCGGGACCGAACCTGCTCACGGCTGCGCTGTTGGGGGCCGCGCTCGTCGTGGCGTCGGACTACCTCGGTCAGCGACTGCTGGAGTCGTCGCTGTTGCCGGTAGGCGTGGTCACCTCGGCGCTCGGCGGAGCCTATCTGGCCTGGTTCCTTGTCCTGGGCCGCCGAACCAAGCGCCAAACCCTGGCCCGAGCCTGACCGAGAGCCGCCCGAGCCGCCGGTGAGCCGCCGCCCGAGCCGCCGGTGAGCCCCGCGAGTCCCCCCGTCCGCGCGCGAGTCCCCCGCCCAGGACGTCGAGATCCGCACCCAGGACGTCGAGATCCGCGGACGCCGGTGAGGGCTCGGGCGCCGCCGACCCTTGGCGCCCACAACCGTGTGCACGTCGCCAAGGGCCGACGCCAGCGGAGCTTCGACCCCACCAGACTTCGACGCCAATGGGCTTGAGTCCCACCGGAGCGTGAGCACCAACGGAGCTTGCGCACCAACGCGACCCGAATGCGCATCTCGCCGACCTGAATGCGGAGCTCGGCAACGCGAATGCGGATCTCGGCGTCCTGAGTGCGGGACTCGCCGGAGCACGACACCTACCGGACCACGACACACGTCGCAACGGGTCCGTAACGTGCTGATGCTGTGCACTCGCCGAAAAGGGTGGCAGGATGCGTGCACTCGACCAGTATGAACTACTAGGAGTGAACGCCGTGGCTCGCCGATCCAGCCTCAGAGCACTCGTCCTGCTGCCCGCAGTCGCCCTCGCCGCAACCGTCGTGAGTTGCGCGGAGGAGGTCAATCCCGGCGGAGACACCGAAGCCGGCGGCGAGATCTCGCTGGTCAAAGAGGGCAAGCTGGTGACATGTACCCACCTGCCCTACCCGCCGTTCCAGTTCACCGAGGGCGGTGAGACGGTCGGCTTCGACGTCGAACTCGTCGACCTCGTCGCCGAGGAGTTGGGCGTCGAGCAGGAAATCTTCGACACCCCCTTCGAGGGCATCGAGTCGGGCGCGGCATTCGAGAACGGCGACTGCGATGTCGCCGCGGCGGCGATGACCATCAACGACAAGCGCAAGCGCGTGATGGACTTCTCCGAAGGCTACTTCGACGCCAACCAGGCGCTGCTGGTCCAGAAGGACAGCGGCATCCAGAGCCTGGAGGACCTGCGGGGCAAGGAACTCGGCGTGCAGTCGGCGACCACCGGCGAGAGCTACGCGATGGAGCACGAAGAGGAGTTCGGGTACACGCTGCGTCAGTTTGAGGACCTCGCGCTGATGCAGACAGCGGTCAAGACCGGCCAGATCGCGGCAGGCATCAACGACAACACCGTGCTCTACGAGTTCGTCGAGGGGAACCCGGACACCGAGGTCACCGAGGAGTTCGAAACCGGAGAGCAGTACGGCATCGGCATGCGCAAGGGCAACGGCGCACTCAAGGCCAAGGTCGACGAGGTGCTGGCCGCCGCGAGGGAAGACGGCCGCTACGACGCAATCTACGAGAAGTGGTTCCCGCAAGCACAGACAGGCAACTGATAGTCGCCACGTAACAAGGAGTTCTTCATGGCGATGTCGCGCCGTCAACGCGCGCGGGCCTTCCGTGGCGTGCAGTACGCCATTCTCGTGATCGCGATCGTGCTCGTTGCGGTGTTGGCCGACTGGGGCACGATCCGGCACGCGTTCTTCAACGGGGATGCCGCGGCGACCCAGTTCCCCGACGTACTCTCGTCGGCGCTGGTCAACACCATCATCTACACCGCACTGGGGTTCGGGGTCGGTCTTGCCCTCGGTCTGGTGCTGGCGTTGATGAAGCTGTCGTCCGTCGGTCCTTACCGCTGGCTCGCCACGATCTACATCGAGTTCTTCCGCGGGATTCCCGCGCTGCTCGTGTTCATCGCGCTCGGCTACGGCGTGCCGTTGGCGTTCGGGCTCAAGTTCGACATCTATTCGACGGCGGCGATCGCGCTCGGCCTCGTCGGCTCCGCCTACATCGCGGAGACGTTGAGGGCAGGCATCCAGGCGGTTCCGCGCGGTCAGGTCGAGGCAGCGCGTTCGCTCGGCATGTCGCAGGCGAGGGCGACGATCACGGTCGTGATCCCGCAGGCGTTCCGCATCATCCTTCCTCCGTTGACCAACGAGTTGATCCTGCTCACCAAGGATTCCTCGCTGATCTACCTGCTCGGTCTCGCGAGGGACGAGTACGAGCTGGCGAAGTTCGGTCGCGAGGGGTTGAACCAGACGAACTCGCTGACGCCGATTCTGCTGGCAGGCGTGTGCTATCTGATCATCACGATTCCACTGGGTTACCTGTCGCGGTACCTGGAGCGGCGGAGCGGTCGCAAGGAGGAGCAAGGGTTGAAGGTGACCGCATGACCGACGCGATTGTCGAGATTTCCGGACTGAACAAGGCGTTCGGCAGGCTTGAGGTGCTCAAGGGCATCGACATGACGGTGCGGCGCGGCGAGGTCGTCTGCATCATCGGGCCCTCGGGTTCGGGAAAGTCGACGCTGCTGCGCTGCGTCAATCTGCTTGAGGAACCCAACGCGGGCAAGGTCGTCGTCAACGGATTCGAGATGACCGATCCCGATGTCGACATCGACAGGGCGCGGCGGACCATCGGCATGGTCTTCCAGAGCTTCAACCTGTTCGGCCACCTGTGCGTACTGGACAACCTGACGGTGGCGCAGCGCAAGGTGCTCAAGCGGGACAAGGACGAGGCGGAGTCGATCGCGAGGGACAACCTGGAGAAGGTCGGTCTCGCCGAGAAGGCCGGCTCGATGCCCGATCAGC
Organism: Prauserella marina; assembly: GCF_002240355.1. Classification (GTDB taxonomy): domain Bacteria; phylum Actinomycetota; class Actinomycetes; order Mycobacteriales; family Pseudonocardiaceae; genus Prauserella_A; species Prauserella_A marina. Next base: position 6,719,078 of record NZ_CP016353.1, on the reverse strand, counting down.
TTTCCGGCGGTCAGCAGCAACGGGTCGCGATCGCGAGAGCGTTGTCGATGCAGCCCGCGGTGATGTTGTTCGACGAGCCGACCTCCGCGCTCGACCCCGAACTCGTCGGTGATGTGCTCGCCGTGATGCGCAATCTGGCCGAGGAGGGCATGACGATGCTCGTGGTGACCCACGAGATGCAGTTCGCCCGTGAGGTTGCTGACAAAGTGCTCTTCATGGACGGCGGAGTCGTCGTGGAGGAAGGGCCGCCGTCCCAGGTCATCGGTGATCCTCAACAGGAGCGTACGCAAACGTTCCTTCGTCGCGTTTTGAATCCGGTGCATGCCGACGAGTGAAGGAGCGGTTGCCGGTAAGCGGTCGTCTGAATACTCGCAGTACTCCATTGAGCCTATTGCGCTCGATGTGCAAGATCAGCTTCGCTGTGGGTGCGTCCGGGAGTCGTCCTCCGTGCGAGCGGTGATCCATTCGGATGCGTCGCAAGGCGGAGGAGGGAGCCATGACGGCGTCATGGTGACCGACGACAACGCCGCGAGGCGCCGGATGGGCACCGCGTAGCCGGTACGCGACGGTTCCCGGACGCACTCTGTGGGCGAAGAGGGTGGATGTGAGTAGAGGGGGCCGAGTGATGCCGGGCTTTCGTCGCAACGGCCCACGTGAGCCTGGCGAAGGCGAGGAAGGACAGCACGAGTCGAACGAACAGGAACGTCCCCGGCTCGATCCTTTCCAGCCCAATCCTGGCAAGCAGTACGAGGTCAAGGCGGCGGATCTGCTTCGCCCTTTCATCGAGCCGGGTACCGGCACGCTGTGGCGCTGGCGCAAGCAGGCGACGAACGCGCCGATCGTGCAGGTCGAGGATGCCTACATCACGGGAAAACTCGACCTGCGCGCCGCCGACCTCCAGTATCTGTTCCGCTTCGAGCGTTGCCGGTTCGAGCAGCCGCCCGATGTCCGTGAGGCGAGCCTGCTCGGGCTCGTGTTCCGCAGGTGCTGGCTGCCTGGGCTGAAGGCACGCAACTTCCGCAGCCGCAACGACTTGCGGTTGATCCGGAGTGTGGTCGAGGTCGACGTCGGCAAACCGGACAGCGAGACGACGGTGCGCAGGGCCGAGGACGCCGAGCGCGGACTTCCCGATGCCGCGGTGAATCTCACCGATGCCGTCATCGAGGGGTCCGTCGTGTTGACGCGAAGCACGCTGCGGCATCCGCGAGGGAAGGCACTGCTCGCCGACCGTCTCGTGATCACCGGCGCCCTGCTGGCCTACCGGCTCGAAGCCAGCGGCGAGGTCAGGATTCCCGGACTGCGAACCGGAGGTAACGTCAACTTCTCCGGCGCGACGCTGAAGAACGCGGAAGGGTTCGCGCTCAACGGAAACGGGTTGCAGATCGGTGGCAGCCTACTGTGCGAAGTGGACAATTACGGTCCTCGCGCCGACCGGCGCAGGTTCAGTTCGGACGGCATGTTGTTCATGCCGAGTGCCAAGGTCGCCGGCGACATCGTGTTCAGAGGAGCCAGACTCGCTGTCGACCAGACCGGCGACATCGTCGTCGACGCGTGGAAGACGGGTGACTGGTACGTCGATCCGCGTCCCGCGCTGATCGCCGATCGGCTCCAGGTGGAGGGAAACGTCGAGCTGAGTGACCAATTGGAGGTCACCGGAACGATCCGCATGGTCAACGCTCATCTCGGTGGCTCGCTGCGCCTCGCGGCGGCGAGAGTCAGAGTGCTCCGTGGTCAGACGGCGCCGTTTCACGACAGGGCCATCCATTTGGACGGCAGCGAGATCAACGGCGACATCGACGGCACGAACATGTGGGCGGAGGGGCAGTTCCGGCTCGCCGACGTCAACGTTCGCGGCAACATGCTGATCTCCGGCGCCACGTTCTTCCATCCGGAGCGCGATGCCCTTTCCGCGCGGCGCAGTACCGTTTCCGGAAACCTGCTCTTCAGAAGCTGTGCCGTCGCGGGAACCGTGCGGCTGCAAGGAATGGCCGTCGGCGGCAGCATCGACATGAGGGGAACCGAGGTCGTTCAGCCTGAGCTGAACGAACTGAGCAGCTGGTCGGTCGATCTCCGTTCGGTTGTCGTCGCGAGAAACGTGCTGCTCATCGCCGACAGGGACAGGGCGTTCAAGGCGACGGGCGGCGTCACGCTGGACGGAGCGGACGTCAAGCGCCGCATCGATTTCCGAGGCGCCGAACTCCACTCGACGCCACGGCACGGCATCGCGCTCGACTGCGGTGACGCGAACGCCGACGAGTTCGATCTGATGCCGAGCACGCCGCCGGAAGGCATGGTCGTGTTGTTGCGCTCGACGTGCGGAACGTTGCAGGACAACGACAACCTGTGGGAGGCGACCGGAGGGCTCGAACTGGAGGACTTCCGGTACGACGCGCTGGCCACGCCCATCGCCCTGCGCGACGACGAAGCGGTCGGCGAACGGCTTGAGCGGCTCAGGAAGGCCATGGGCGGATACCGGCCAGGTCCCTACGACCAGTTGGCCGTCATGCTCAGGGCGAGCGGCAACGAGGAGCACGCCGATACGGTGCTGCTCAAGAAGCAGCAGTTCCGCTACGACGCTCTCGCACACGGCTACCGTTTTTTCGGCGGCGGCGTCAGGTTGTGGAGCTGGTTGCAGCGGTCGATGGTCGGTTACGGCTACCGGCCCTTTCGTGCCCTTGGCTGGCTGTTGATGCTGCTCGTCGCCGGAAGCATGTGGTTCGGCATGCGCGAGGACAGTTGTGTCAACGACACGACGGACCGGTTCGAGGTCGTCGGCGAACGGTGTGCGGTGAACAGGGACGACAGCGGACTCGAATGGAACCCCGTGCTGTACACCGTCGATCTGCTCGTGCCGATCGTGGATTTCGGCAACAAGGGCCGTTGGTACATGGCCGACGAGGACAAGTGGGTCTCGACCGGTTTCACGGCGATGGGCTGGGTGCTCGCGACCACGGTCGCCGCTGGCGTGACGAGAACGTTGCGCCGTAACGGAAGTTAGGATTCGCACCGATGGCGGACAAACCCAATGCGAGCGGCGAGATCGAGGTCGGAGCCTCGGCCGAAACCGTGTACTCGTTGATCAGTGACCCCGGTGTTCTCGCCGAGCTCGCCGGGGAGTACACCGGCTACCGGTGGCTCGACGGCGCGCGCGAGGCACGCGAGGGCGCACGGTTCCGAGGACACAACCGCAACGGGTTCCGCAGGTGGAGCACGGTGTCCACGATCACGGACGCGGCCAGGGGCGAGCGGTTCGCGTTCGAGGTCTCCGCCGGGCCGTTCGCGGTCTCCCGTTGGCAGTACGACATCGAACCGGCGGAAGACGGCTGCCGCGTCGTCGAGAGCACGTGGGACAAAAGAACGTCCTGGTTCAGGGTGGTCACCGGCCCGCTGATCGGCGTTTTCGACAGGGACGGCCTCAACACCCGCAACATCGCCGCGACGTTGCGCAGGTTGAAGGAACGCGCCGAGGCGTAACGGCGCGAGCGGGGCCTGCGATGTGCCGTTATCGGTTCTTCAACTCGCTTCTCACCTCGCGGAGTACAGGCATCCGTCATGCGACTCGCCGCCTCGATCCTCGCCACCCTCGCCATCGCCGGTCTCGCCGCAGGCTGCACCGAACACCCGCACCGGCGGGGAGGCTCCTTGCCCGACCCGGCGCCGACGGTCACCCTCACCGAACCGGCAGGCGGCCCCGTGAAAGACGGCACCTGACCTGGCCGTTGCGGATGGTGTGATCGAGGCGGGTGTGCTCTGATATCGCCCGCATGGGGTGATTGCACCCCCAAGCGGAAGCGGCGGCCGATCTCTCGCGTTTAGTAGAGGCGTGAGTGATGCGAAACCGCGGGGAAGTGTGCGCGCGCCCGAATTGACCGGAGATGTCTGGCTCAACACGGGCGGCGAACAGGTAACGCTCGCAGGATTGCGCGGCAAGGTCGTCCTGCTCGACTTCTGGACCTCCGGCTGTGTCAACTGCCTTCACGTGCTCGACGAGTTACGTCCGCTTGAGGAGGAGTTCGCCGACGTGCTGGTCACCATCGGCGTCCACTCGCCGAAGTTCCAGCACGAGGGTGAGGCCGCCGCCATCGAGGCCGCGGTCGAGCGGTACGGCGTGCACCACCCCGTTCTCAACGATCCGGCCATGAAGACCTGGGACGCCTATGCCGTGAAGGCGTGGCCGACGCTGGTCGTCGTCGACCCTGCGGGCTATGTCGTGCATGTCGCGGCTGGTGAGGGCCATGCGGAGGCGTTGCGCAAGGTCATCGGCGGCGTCGTGGAAGCGCACGAGCGGGCAGGCACGCTGCGTCGTGGCGGGAGCCCCTACGTACCAGCCGAGATCGAGAAGACGGAACTCCGCTTCCCCGGCAAGGCGGTCGTGACCTCGGAGGGAAGGGTGCTGGTCGCCGACACCGGCAACCATTCGATCGCCGAGTTCGCCTCGGACGCCGAAACTCTGGTGCGCAGGTTCGGCAGCGGTGTGCGAGGGGCCGTCGACGGCGCGTTCGACATGGCGCGGTTCGCGGAGCCAGGGGGCCTCGCGTTGTTGCCGGAGCGCGTCGCACTGAAGGTGGGCTACCACCTCGTCGTGGCCGATACGGCGAATCACCTGCTGCGCGGTGTCGATCTGCGCACCGGCGGCGTGACCACCATCGCGGGCACCGGGACGCAGTGGCGCGACGGCGACAGCTCGGGACGAGCCATCGAGGTCGATCTCACGAGCCCGTGGGATGTGCGCTGGTGGGACGCTGCGGGTGGCGTCGTCGTCGCCATGGCGGGCAACCACACGCTCAGCCTCTTCGATCCGGTCGGCGGCACCGTCGAACGGTTCGCGGGCACCACCGTCGAAGGGCTGCGCGACGGCGCCGCGAAGGAGGCGTTCCTCGCCCAGCCGTCAGGGCTCGCCGTCGGAAGGGACCGGTTGTGGTTCGTCGACGCCGAAACGTCCGCGCTGAGGTGGATCGAGCCCGTCGGCGACGACTACACGGTGTACACGGCGGTCGGCACGGACCTGTTCTCGTTCGGCCACAAGGACGGCAAGGCGCCGTCGGCGCTGTTGCAGCATCCGCTCGGACTCGCGGTGCTGCCCGACGGCACGGTCGCCGTCGCCGACACCTACAACGGCTCGATCAGGCGCTACGACCAGGCTCGCGGTGAGGTGTCCACGATCGCGAGGAATCTCGCTGAGCCCTCGGGGCTCGTCGTGACGGACGGCGGGGTGCTGGTGGTCGAATCGGCCGCGCACAGGCTGGTGCCGCTGGCCGCTGAGCACGACGAGGTCGACGGCGCGCGGCTCGCCGTGCAACGGAGGCCGACCGTCGTCGCTTCGGGCGAGATCGACTTCTCCGTGCTGTTCGTTCCGCCTCCCGGCGAGAAGTTCGACGACCGTTTCGGCCCTTCCACGCGGCTCGAAGTCACCGCCTCGCCGCCGGAACTGCTGGCGGAAGGCGCGGGAACGGGAACGGAGCTGCGGCGCACCCTCACGCTCGCGGAAGGACATTCGGGGGGCGTGCTCCAGGTCGTCGCCCAAGCCGCGAGTTGTGACGTGGAAGGCGAGCATCCGGTATGCAGGGTCACCAGGCAGGACTGGGGGGTTCCGATCAAGCTCGATCCGGAGGGCAAAGCCGAACTGCAACTCGTCATGTCCGGCTCTCCCGACACATAGCGGACGTAGCATTGGCCGCGTGTCAGACCGTTCCAGCGCGCTCGAACAGGGCGCCAAGCTTGAAATCCAGATGCTGCACGACCGGGTCCTCGTCAGGGTCCCTGTCGACGAGGGTGAGCGCCGTAGCAGCAGCGGCATCGTCATCCCCGCTACGGCCCAGGTCGCAAGGCGGCTTTCTTGGGGAAACGTACTCGGTGTGGGCAATAATGTACGGAACGTGAAGGTCGGCGATCGCGTGCTGTTCAACCCCGAGGACCAGTTGGAGGTCGAGATCCAGGGAGATGGCTACCTGGTGATGCGGGAGCGGGACATCCACGCGATGGCCACCGAGCGTACGGAGCACGGCACGGGCCTTTACTTGTAGGGCGGAATTGGTGGAGGGGCCAATTGCGGGAGGAACACGACTGGCCGGGTGAGGAGTCCGAGTCGGCTGACCACGCGTCCTACCCCACGGCCTTTTCCGCCTACCCTCAGCGTTATCCCGCTGACGACCTCGCTGGTGAACTGCTCGAAGCCGAGCCGGCGCCGGTGCGTTCCGCGAAAGCGAGGCGGTTCCGCAAGGGCATCGGCACGGCGTTCCTGCTGGCGGGTGCCGCTGTCGTGGTCTTCGTCGTGCTCTATGCCGCCGACCTGATGTTCAGCATCGGCGACGTGCCGCGCGGGGTCACCGTCGCCGGCGTCGATGTCGGTGGCATGAGCAGGGTGGCGGCGGAGGCGACTCTCAAGGACGAATTGGGTCCCCGGCTTTCCAGGCCCGTTGCCGTGAAGGCGGGCGATGTCACCACCGAGTTGTCCCCTCGCGAAGCGGGTCTCGGACTCGACTGGCAGCGCACGGTCGAGCAGGCGGGCAGCCAGCCGCTCAACCCGCTGACCCGCATCGCCTCGTTCTTCACGACCCGCGAGGTCGGGGTCGTGAGCACGTCCGACGACCACGCGTTGCGGGCCGAGGTCACCAGAATCGCGGGTGAGCGCGTCAATCGTGAGGTCGTCGAGGGCGACATCAGGTTCCGAGGGGTTTCCGGTGTCCCCAACGCCGTCGAGCCCTATGCCGTCGAGCCGAGGAGGGGGCAGCGGCTGAACGACGTCGACGCCGCGATGACGGCGGTCAAGGACGTCTGGCTGGAGAGCGAGTTCGTCGAGTGGACCGTCGACGTGACGCCGCCGAAGGTGAACTCCGGCGAGGTGCACAAGGTCCTCGACGGCACCGTCCGGCCGTTGGTTTCCGCGCCGGTGACGGTGCGGGGCGACGGAAGCGACGCGGTGCTCACGCCGCGCACCATCAGCAGGGCACTGCGATTCGCCCCCGAGGAGGGCAGGCTGCGGATGAGTGTGGGGCGGGATCCCCTGCGCGACGCCGTCCGTCCCGGCCTGATGAGTACGGAGAAGTCGCCGAAGGACGCTCGCATCGAGTTCGCGGGTGCCTCGCCGAACATCGTCCCCTCCGAGGACGGAAGGAACATCAACTGGGAGCGGACCTTCGCTCCACTGCTCGACATCGCCACGAAACCGGCTGACCGGGAGCTTCCCGTCGCCTACGACGTCAGGAAGCCCGCGTTGAGTACCGATGCGGCAGAAGACCTCGGCATCAAGGAGGTCATCGGCGAGTTCAGTACGAGCGGTGTCTCCGGTGACGCGGCCAAGAACGTCGCCGCGATGGCGAGGACGCTCAACGGTGCGTTGGTGCGACAGGGAGAGACGTTCAGTCTCGACGCCAGAACAGGTCCGCGTACCGCGTCGCAGGGCTATGTCAGGGCTCCCGTCCACGATGACGGAACGGGACGCCAGGTGATCGGCGGCGGAGTCTCCCAGCTCACGAGCACGCTGTACAACGCCGCCTATCTCGCGGGGCTCAAGGACGCGGGGCACACCGCCCACCGGCACTACTCGGACCGATTCCCTCCCGCCCGCGACGCGGTCTCGTTGCGGGACGACGGCTCCGGCGTCGACCTCGCCTTCACCAACGACCTCGCCAAGGGCGTCGCGATTCAGGCGCAGGTCAGCGGATCGACGGTGACGGTGCGGATATGGGGAACAGCGCAATACCGCGTCGAGAGCGATACGGGGGAACGGACCGACTACCGGCCGGCGCCGCTGACGCGGGACGAAGGACCGAGATGCAGGCCGTCGGCCGGATCGCCGGGATTCACCGTGTCCGACACGAGAACTCTCTACGACCGTTCCGGTCGCGAGGTGCGGTCGGAAACCAGCACGGTGACCTATGAACCACGGCCCGCGGTGTTGTGCGTACCCGGCCGTCCCGGGTCCGGCGACCTCACCGCAGGATCACGCAACCGCGTGCGGTGAGGTCGTCGAACCAATCAGGGACGCGAAGCTTCCTGTTCCAGCGAAGGTCGAGCTTGTCCAGCTTGGGCAGGAGCGCCAGCGAGCCCGGTAGTTCGCGCAGTCCGTTGTCCCGCAGGTCCAGCACGCGCAGGTCGGTCAGCTTTCCGACCGAATCGGGCAGGGTGTCCAGGTTGTTGCCTCTGAGATGGAGTTCCCGCAGCGCGGCCAGCTCGCCGATCTGGTCGGGAAGTTCGGTGAGTTCGTTGTGGTAGAGGCGCAATTCGCGCAACGCGCCGAGGTTGCCGATGGTGGCCGGGAGCGCGGTGAGGTCGTTGTCGGTCGCGCCGAGATACCGGAGGCGGTCGAGCTTGCCGATGGAGGCGGGAAGCGTCGAAAGCCTGTTGTCGCTCAGATACAGGTACTCGGTGAGGTTCGGCAGCTCGCCGAGCTCGTCGGGAAGGGTGGCGATGGTGTTGTGGCCGAGGTCGAGCGTGTGCAGGTTGGTCAGCTCGCTGATCCTTGGCGAGATCTCGGTGAGCCGGTTGTCGGCGAGATTCAACACCCGCAGCTCGGCGAGATTCCAGAGCCAATCCGGGAGCACCGCGATGCGGTTTCGGTAGGCATCGAGTTCGTACAGTTCGGTGCTGTCCCGGATCGACTCCGGAATCTCGGTGAGGTCCTGCCCGCTGAGCTGCCCTGCCACCTGCCGTGTCATGGGCAGTGAAGCTAGCTCACTTCTTCAGCTGGCTTCGGTTGCGGGGGTACAGGCTCGCCGCGATCGACACACCGATGGCGGCGACGACGAGCTGCGTGAAGAACTCCAGCCAGTCCCAGCCGGACGTGTCGGCGTAGCCGAGTCCCCTCGCGATGGCGGTACCGATGAAGGCGGCAACGATGCCGACCAGGATGGTCAGCCACACGGGGATGTTCTGCTTGCCAGGCGCGATGAGCCTGGCAAGTACGCCGAGCACCAGTCCTACGAGGATCGCGGAGATGATTCCCGAGACAGCCATGGTCGCTCCTGTCGTCAAGTCAGCACATGACTCGACAGGGTTACCCCGCACTCGCGAAGGCAACCATGCGAAGGGCCGCCCTCCTCCCTCGAAAGGGGAAGGGCGGCCCCAGGCCGCGGGTCAGAACGCCGCTTCGTCGATCTCCATCAGGTCGTTGTCGGCTGCCTCTACGATCGCGCGGCGCGCGGTCAGCTCCGGCAGAACGTTCTTGGCGAAGAAGGACGCGACGGCGACCTTGCCGTTGTAGAAGGCGACGTCCTTCGCCGGCGGCGTGCCGTCGAGCTTGCCGAGCGCGATCTCGGCCTGCTTGAGCAGCTGCCAGCCGACGAGCAGATCGCCTGCCGAAAGCAGCAACCTGACGGTCTGCTGACCGATCTTGTAGGTGTTGCGCACGTCCTCCTGGGAGGCCGTCAGGTAGCCGATGAGCGCGCCGAGCATGCCCTGCACGTCGTCGAGTGCCTGCTTGAGCAGCGCGCGCTCGTTCTTGAGCCGCCCGTTGCCCGCCTCTGACTGGACGAAGGCGGTGATCTCGCCCGCGACGTGAGTGAGTGCCTTGCCCTTGTCGCGGACGATCTTGCGGAAGAAGAAGTCCATCGACTGGATGGCGGTGGTGCCCTCGTACAGCGAGTCGATCTTCGAATCACGGATGTACTGCTCGATGGGGTAGTCCTGGAGGAACCCGGATCCGCCGAGGGTCTGTAGCGACTGCACGAGCTGCTCGGTGGCCCGCTCGGAGCCGACGCCCTTGACGACGGGCAGCAGCAGGTCGTTGACCCGCTCGGCGAGATTCCGCGACTCGTCGTCGCCCTCTCCCGTCCAGAGCTGGTCCTGGAAAGAGGCCGTGTACAGGTAGACCGCCCGCAGCCCCTCCGCGTACGCCTTCTGCAACATCAGCGACCTGCGGACGTCGGGGTGGTGCGTGATGGTGACCCGTGGCGCGGCCTTGTCCAGCATCTTGGTCAGGTCGGCACCCTGAACGCGTTCCTTGGCGTACTCAAGCGCGTTGAGGTAGCCGGTCGACAGCGTCGCGATGGCCTTCGTGCCCACCATCATGCGGGCGTACTCGATGACCTGGAACATCTGTGCGATGCCGTCGTGCACCTCGCCGAGCAGCCACCCCTTGGCAGGCGTGCCGTGCTGGCCGAAGGTCAGCTCGCAGGTCGTCGAGACCTTGATGCCCATCTTGTGCTCGACGTTGGTGACGAAGGCACCGTTGCGCTCGCCTGGCGCGCCGGTCTCGGGGTCGAAGTGGAACTTGGGTACGAGGAAGAGCGAGAGGCCCTTCGTTCCCGGCTTGGTCTCGATTCCCTGTCCCTCGGGCCTGGCGAGCACCAGGTGCATGATGTTCTCGGTCATGTCCTGGTCGCCGGAGGTGATGAAGCGCTTGACGCCGTCGAGGTGCCAGCTTCCGTCCTCCTGCCGGATGGCCTTCGTGCGGCCGGCGCCGACGTCGGAACCGGCGTCGGGCTCGGTGAGCACCATCGTCGCTCCCCATGCCCTGTCGATCATGAACTGAGCCCAGCGCTTCTGCTCGTCGGTGCCGTTGCGGTCGACGATCATCGCGAAGTTGGGGCCCGCCATGTACATGAACAGCGCGGGGTTGGCGCCGAGGATCAGCTCGGACGCGGCCCACTGCACGGTCGGGGGGAGGCCGAAGCCGCCGAGGTGGTTGGGCAGGCCGAGCCGCCACCACTCCCCGTCCCACAGTTGCTGGTAGCTCTTCTTGAACGACTCGGGCAGCGTGGCCGAGAACGTCTTGGGGTCGTAGACCGGTGGGTTGCGGTCGGCGTCGGCGAAGGACTCGGCCAGCGGGCCGACGGCAAGGTTGTTGAGTTCGGAAAGGACACCGCGGGCGGTCTCCTCGTCGGAGTCCGCGAGTACGCCCTTGCCGAGACGGTCCTGCACGCCGAGGACCTCGAAGAGGTTGAACTCAAGGTCTCGGACATTGCTCTTGTAGTGGCCCATGTCGTCGCTCCGTACGGGTAGTTCGGGATTCCGGCTGGGCACTCCGTGCGGGACATCGCTGCCCTACTGGCCGGTAACTTCCAGAATATTACCTGTGGGTAACTGACGGCAAGGCGAACACTCCGTTTGTGACGAACGGATCCACCGGTGATGTGACCGGTGCGCGCCTCAGGCGGGTGCGTTCGGGCTAGCCGACGGCGGCGTCTGCGGATTTCTCGGCGCGCTCGCGGAGTCGTCCGGCCTCGCGATCAGGATGCCGGAGCGGAACGCGGTGGTCACCGCGTGTGTGCGGTCTTTCGCGGAGAGCTTGCGGAGGATGCTCTTGACGTGCGTGCGCACGGTTTCGACGGAGAGGAACAGAATTTTCGCGATGGCCGAGTTCTCCAGCCCCTCGGCCACGAGTTGCAGCACCTGGTACTCGCGGCGTGACAGCGGCATTTGCGGCCGGTAGGGCGAGTTCATGACCTGCCCGTTCATTGTCGTCTGCCGTTTCGGCCTCGCGGTGAGTGGCGTGAGCGAGGGGTCGGTGTAGCGGCGGTCGACGTGTGCCCTCCGGATCGCTTCCGCCAGCCTGCGTGGTTCGGCCGACCTCGGCACTATGCCGTGGGCGCCCGCGGCGACCGCGGTCGCCAGAAACTGCGGGGTCCGCTGCGCCTCCCTGACCATGACCACGATGACGAGCGTCGGGTCGCCGTCGCTGAGCAGTCTGACGAGGTGGCAGTGGGGATCGAAGCCGGAGTCGACGATGACGATGTTCGGCCGAAGCTGTTCGCAGAGTTGCAGTGAACCGTGATGGTTTGCCGCGTAGCCGACCCACCGCAACCCGGGAGTACGGTTGACCAGCGCGTTCAGTCCTTCGCGGAAGATCGGTACTGGATCAAGTGCCGCGACGGTCAGCGCGCGAGTCCCCGCAGCGCCGAGGCCGAGCGTTGTCCGGCCCTTGTCCATGCTGTGCGTCATTCGTTCTCCGTCTCCCCACACATCCTGGTTGAGGATGCGCTCGCTTGCCGTTCGCACGGCCCCCGCGAGGCCCCTTTCGGTACCTCCACTGCTGGGACTCGGGTAGCTCCGCCTCGTGACGCTTTGGACGACCATTCATTCAATCCATGACGGAGTCTCCCCCGTGCGGGGGGTCGAGGCATAGCTGAGCTGCTGCGATAGGGAACGCGTAGTGCGTTATCCGGAGACGGCCTTTAGTCTGCCGAACTCTTCGGCGAGCGCTGCCGGTGTCCAGTGGGCGTTGAGCCCGCTCGGATTGGGCAACAACCACACCTTCGTGCTGCTGAACTGGGACTTCTGCTCGCCGACCTTGGCGTCTTTCGGGCCGAGCGCGGCGCGGTAGGCGGTGACCCCGAGCACCGCGAGCCACCCCGGCCGGTAGCGCTCGACGGTGTGAATGAGATTCCGCCCACCCGCGTGTAGTTCGTCGGAGGTCAGCTCGTTCGCCTTGGCTGTCGCTCTCGCGACGAAGTTCGTGATGCCGATCCCGAGGTCGAGTAGTTCGTGCTGTTCGTCCGGTCTGAACTGTCGCGGCGTGAAGCCGCCGCGGTGCAGCGTCGGCCAGAACCGGTTGCCGGGTCTCGCGAAGTGATGGCCCGTCGCCGCGGAGTAGAGGCCGGGATTGATCCCGGCGAACAACACCCTCAGGTCGGGGCCGATGACGTCGGGAATCGTCCTGTCGTGTGCTGCCGCGAGCTGATCAGAGCTGGGTGGGCTGGGTTTGTCGGGCCGATCGGGCATGAACAGCAGTGTGCGTGGTGGCAGGGGGTGGCCAAGTCGTACCAAATTGCGTACGCTGTGTGATCTGCCACACACGACGGCATCAAGGGGGATGACGTGCAACTGGCTTGGGTCATCGGCCTCGCGGTGCTGATAATCATGGCCGCCGCGGCAACGGTTGCGTACGAAGACCGGCGAGCCGCGCGGCGTCATGCCGTGCGTCGAAGGGCACGGCTTGCGGAACTCGGTGAGGTCGACTCACTGGCACCGGCACGGTCGCGGACGCCGCTGGAACAGCATTCCTCGAATTGACGGTGTGCCCAGCCCCGGTGTTCGCGGTGGAGCGCAGTGCCGAGGCCAGTGCCGCGACCACCCAGCCGAGCACGGCTCCCGCGGTGTTGTTCAGCAGATCGTCGACATCGAAGATCCGGTAGACGAACGGTGCGGTGCCGAAGTTCGCGGTGACCTGCGTGACCTCGATGGCGAACGAGACCCCGAATCCGATCAGCAGGGTTTTCGTCGCCCCCTTTCGCCACAGCGTGTTCGCGAAGATGCCGAGCGGGACGAACAGCAACACGTTCATCGCCATCTGCTGGAAGGCCAGCGTCGAGAGCCCACCGGGGATTCCCGAGGTCACTGCCTCCCTTTTCACGTCGTCGATCCACTGGAACGGCACGAGCTGCACGGTCTGGGAAAGACCGGAACTTCCGCCGGTCGGCAGAGGGAGGAAGACCACGGCGAGGCCGAGGCACGCGTAGAGGATCACGGTCGCGGTGACGACAAGCTTCCTCCGGTCGATCCTGCCGTACTTGGCGAGATGCGTGATCACCTGCGGAACGAGCACGATCCCCCACACGACGATGAAGCCGAGGAGTCCGTACTTCAGCGCCGTTTCCTGTGCTGTGGTCATGAAAAGGACGTTATGGCCGGAGGGGTCCGCTCCTCTTCGACCGATGAGCCGGTAACCGATCATGTATCGGCCGAATGGCCGATGGCCGGACGGCTCCTGTTTCACCAAGACACCCGGCGGACCACCGGTGAAGATGGCCGGTATGCCAACGTGGGAAGACGTAGTTCGCATCGGCACGAAGTTGCCGGAGACCGAGGAATCGACCTGGTACCGCACCCCGGCGCTCAAGGTCGCGGGCAAGGGCTTCGCGAGGCTCAGAAGCGAGTCCGACGGTGGGCTCGTGCTGATGTGCGGGCTCGACGAGAAGCAGGCGTTGCTTGCCTCCGGCGATCCCGCGTATTACACGACGCCACACTACGACGGGTACGGCGCGATCCTCGTCGACCTGGATCGCGCCGATGAAGCGGAGCTTGCCGAGCTTGTCCACGAAGCCTGGCTGTTGAAAGCGCCCGCGAGGCTCAGGAAGAACCCTTGAGAGTGCGGTTGGCCGCGAACCAGCCGATCCACTTCCGTTGCCACGGCGTCTCAACGGCTCGTCGCTGGTAGTTCTGCCGCGTCCAGGTGAATGCCTCCTCCGCGCTGAGTCCGGACAGCGTCGCGAGGCAGGCCATCGTGGTTCCCGTCCTGCCGACGCCGCCGTGGCAGGCGATCTCGACGTCTTGGCCCGTGCGGGCGCGCTCGAACAAGGCGACGATGCGGTCGGCGGCAAGTTGCCGGTTGGTCGGCAGCAGCCCGTCCGGCCAGTTGATCCACTCGTGCTCCCAGCCGAGCGACGCATCGTGCCTGCGCCTCAGCACCGGCCCGCCGAGGTAGAGACCGAAGTCGGGGTCGAGCCCTTCTGGTTTTGGCAGGCCGAGCCCTCTTCCCCTGACGAGGGTGCCGTCGGGAAGCTCTGTCGCGCCGGTGAATCCATCCTTGCCCATGAGAGCAGTATCCGCCTAATTCGATTGCGGGCGCGGTCCCTGGGACGTTGGATGGCGATAAACCCTCGTTGCCGACCAGAAAGCTCTGCCCGTGTCGAATGCCGTTCGCCTTGTCCGCAGCACAGCCCTTTCCGATGTTGCCGAGTACGCCTATGCCGCGAAGGTCGGTGTCTCCGATCGCACCCTCATCTACACGGCAGGTGCGTGCCCGCTCGACGAAAAGGGGAACACCGTCGCGGTCGGCGACTACGCGGGACAGGCGCGGCAGGTGATGCGCAATCTGGAGACCGCGCTCGGCGAAGCCGGAGCTACGTTGGGCGATGTCGTCAAGTCCACTGTCTATGTCGCCTCGAAAGAGCAGGCGGATCTCGTGGCGGCGTGGGAGGTCGTGAGGGAAGCCTTCGGTGACCACGATGCGCCGAGCACCTTGCTGGGGGTGGCCGTACTCGGCTACGACGATCAGCTGGTCGAAGTCGAAGCCGTAGCCTGCCTGCCTGTGCCGTGATCGACACCGCCGGGCAGCGATGAGCCCGTTTTCGCAGCATGAATACCAGGTGCGTTGTGAGTGGGGGCTCGCGGGAGCGCGCGAGATCACCCGCGATGCGGCGATAACAGCTGTCGTCGACGTCCTGTCGTTCACGACGACGTTGACGGTTGCCGCGGACAGGGGCGTTGCCGTTTTCCCGTATCCCTGGCGGGATTCCACGGCCGCTGAGTTCGCGCGCTCCAACGATGCGGTACTCGCCGTCGGGCGCTCGCGCGCGGGTTTTGGCGAGGTGAGTCTCTCGCCGGAGACCGTGCGTTCCGCCGATGGGCTTTCCCGGCTGGTGTTGCCTTCGCCCAACGGAGCCACAATCGCGCGGGCGGTCGCGCGAACCGGTAGTCAGGTCATCGGTGTGTCGCTACGAAACGCGAAGGCGGCAGCGGCGTGGACGGTCGGCCGGTTGGCGACCATGGGCCTTGGCTCTCCGGTCACGGTGATCGCGGCGGGCGAGCAGTGGGCAGATGGGGCGCTTAGACCGGCGATCGAGGATCTGTGGGGCGCGGGGGCGTTCATCGAGGCACTGGCGGCCTCGATGGAAAGGTCGACGCCGGAGGTGTTGTCGCCGGAAGCGAGGGGGGCCGTGGCCGCGTACCGGGATGTGGCGCCGGAATTGCCGGGGCGGCTCCATGATTGTGCGAGTGGGCGCGACCTCGTGGCTTCCGGGTTTGCGGGCGATGTCGAGGTCGCCGGTGAGGTTGACCAGTCCGACGTGGTGCCGGTCCTGCATGATGCTGTTTTCCGAACCGCCCCGCCCTGAGACGCGAGTTCTGCGTTCAGGCCGTCGACATCCGCACTCAGGACCGCGAGATCCGCACTCGGCCGCGCCCGCCGAAATCGGCTGGCTGCCGCCGGGCGCCGCCAATACGATGGCTGCCCCGCTTCACAGGAAGGCAACCACAATGCCCGAGGCCCTGAGCGACGACGATCTCAACGCGAAGCTGGTGCACGGGGTCCGTCCGGCGAAGGTGACCATCGTCGAGTACGACCCGAGCTGGCCCGTTCGTTACGAGCGCCGCGCCGCCGAGTTGCGGGCGATCCTCGGCGAAAGGGCCCGGCGGATCGAGCACATCGGGTCGACGTCGGTTCCCGGGCTCGCGGCGAAGCCGATCATCGACATCGTGGTCGGTATCGACGATCCTGACGACGAACAGGCGTACCTGCCCGACCTCGAAGCCGCTGGTTACGACGTGCGGGTGAAGGAGCCCGAGCATCGGTGCCTGCGTATCGGCGAGCCCGACGAGCCGGTCAACCTGCACTGTTATCCACCGGAGCATGTGGAGTTGCGCCGATACCTTGCCTTCCGCGATCAACTCAGGGCAAGCGACGCCGACCGGGACCGCTATGCCGAGATCAAGTGGGAGCTGGCAGAGCGAGAATGGCGTGACGTCAACTATTACGCGGAAGCCAAGTGGCCGGTGATCGCCGAAATCCTCGACCACGCCGGCTGGCGAGAGGATTAACCGTAAGTCCACTGTGGACGCAGAAGTCAGCCTCCGTCTTGCACCCCAGGGGCGCGTGAACAACACAAGCGGAAGGCCCGCCTCCAAGATCGGGAGGCGGGCCTTCTGAGCTGCTAAAACTCCATGAGAGCGGATGACGGGAATCGAACCCGCGTATTCAGCTTGGGAAGCTGATGTTCTACCATTGAACTACATCCGCAAGGGCACCGAAAGCATACACGGTGCCGCATTTCGCTCACAGGTGGGCATCCCCGTCGACACTCGTCCTTGACGCCGATGCCCCTAAGTGACAACACTTGTTGTCGGTGTCGTGCGGGGCAGGTGAAGCGATGAAGAACGTCACGGACACGAAAGAAGACGCACTGCTGGCGGATCCGGAGTTGCTGAGGCAGGGCGGCTTCCGGCTCGCGGTGCGGCTCTTCGCCCCCGGTGATCTTCGCGCGTCCGAGGGGCAGGTCCGCGCGCTTCGGCGGTATGCCCGGGTCGCCGATCCGCTCGCCGACGATGTGGTCGCCATGATCGAAGCGTCGCCACCCGGCGAGGGGCGCGCTCTGTTCGAGCGGGCACTCACGGACGGCATCGACGCGCTACCCGACGCCCCGCCGCAGCTCACCGAGTTCTTCCGCTCCGTGGAGGCGACACCGTACTGGGTCGATCAACGCCGCATAGAACGCGGCGCGAAGGCGATCATTCGCACCGGGCTGCTCGGCCTTTTCCCGCTCGGCGACATGTCGCTGATGGGTGGCTACCTCGCGTCGCGGGCCACGAAGTCGCTCGTCGGAACGGGAGCCATCGAGCGAACGGCCTCACGGCGTCTCGTCGAGACGGCCATGTGGTGGATCGACGTCACGACGCCAGGCGCGCTTCGGCAGCGGGAACACGGCTACGCCTCCGCGCTGCGAGTCCGGCTCGTGCACGCTCACGTCAGGGCCGCCATGAATCGCAGGGCCGACTGGGACTACGAAGCGTGGGACCAGCCGGTCAACCAGGTGCAAACCGTCGGCACCCTCCTGCTGTTCTCGCAGGTCTACGTGCTGGGCATGCGGCTGCTCGGCGTCAGATTCCACGAGCGGGAGCGCGCCGACATCCTGCACCTGTGGCGGTACGTGGGCTGGCTGATGGGCATTCCCGAGGAAATCCTGCCCGTGACGGAAGAGGACTCGTGGCGACTGCTGTGGTTGCTCGCGACCACCGAGTTCATCCCGGACGAGGACTCCAAGCGGTTGGCCGCCGCGCTCGTCACCTCCCACGCCGAGGTCGGCAAGGGCCGGGGGGCGGCAGGCAAGGTCCTCTCGCACGTTTCGGTCCGGCTGCACTCCTCCATCAGCAGGCTGGTGCTCGGCAAGACCAACGCCGACTTTCTCCGGCTGCCCGATGATCCGCTCGCAAAGGGGGTCGTCGTCGCGGCTGCCGCGGCGAACTTCGCGACGGAGACCGTCCTGCGCAAGGTGCCCGGCGCCGCGGCGGTGCAGGAGCGGCTCGGCGAAGCAGGAAGGCGGCAGTACGTGTCGCGGCTCGGCAAGCTGTTCAGGGTCGATCCGAGCTACGCGAGGCATATGCGCACCGAAACCCAGCCTGCCGCGTGAGCCCGGTTAGGGTGTCCGAGTGCTATTGAGTGACCGTGACCTCCGCAAAGAGCTCGATGCCCAGCGGCTCCGGGTTGATCCTTTCGCCCCGGAGATGCTGCAACCTTCGAGCATCGACGTGCGTCTCGATCGCTTCTTCCGCGTTTTCGACAACACCAGGTACACGCACATCGATCCGCAGTTGCAGCAGGACGAGCTGACGTCGCTGGTGGAGAAGGAAGGCGAAGATCCGTTCGTACTGCATCCGGGCGAGTTCGTGCTCGGCTCGACGTACGAGATCTTCACGCTGCCCGACGATCTGGCAGGCAGGCTTGAGGGCAAGTCGTCGCTGGGGCGGCTCGGTCTGCTGACGCACTCGACGGCGGGATTCATCGACCCCGGTTTCACCGGGCACATCACGCTTGAGCTGTCGAACGTCGCCAACCTGCCGATCACGCTGTGGCCCGGCATGAAGATCGGGCAGCTCTGTCTCTTCCGGCTGACGAGCCCAGCCGAGTTCCCCTACGGCTCGTCCGAGGCGGGGTCGCGCTACCAGGGACAACGCGGGCCGACGCCCAGCAAGGCCTACAAGAACTTCGACCGGATCGACACCCGCCGGTGACCTTGTCGCGACACCTGAGCGCAAAGTAACAGTTCAATAACTCACGCTTTGGTGGTAGCTTCCGCCATTGTGTCTGCCCCGAGCTCTCGACTTCGGTCACGTTTAGTGATGCTGAGTGTGCTTGTGGGTGTCGCAGTGGCCGTCGGGGGTCATCTGCTGTGGCTCCAAGCACCACGCAACGCACCGGCTACCGCGATGCCGGGCCCTGACAGCCAGTACAACAGTTCGCTCCAGCGGGCCGAACCCGGCTCGGCCACACCGTCGACCGATACGACCGAGTCCTCGACCACGACTGAGGAGCCGGAGCCGACGACGGAGGAGAAGCCGCCGGAAACCTCGGAACGTGAGACGTCATCGGCCTCCGAGGAACAACCGCCCGCGTCGAGCTCGCCGGAGAGCCCGGACACGAGCAGCACGACGCCGAGCGAGCCGACCTCGCCGCCGAAGTCGTCCAGCGGCGATGGCTCGCTGACGACACAGGTGGCGAATCTGGTGAACGACGAGAGGGCCACGGCGGGCTGTGGCGCGGTCTCCATCGACTCCAGGCTGACCGGCGCGGCGCAGAAGCACAGTGACGACATGGCGCGGCGCGGCTACCTCGACCACACGACGCCGGAGGGCGTCAGCTTCGATCAGCGCATCGAGCGGGCCGGATATCCGAGCCCCGCCGCCGAGAACATCGCCATGGGGCTCTCCAGCGCCGATGCGGTCATGCACGCGTGGATGTCGTCCGACGGGCATCGGCAAAACATCCTGAACTGCGACATCAAGACGATCGGGGTCGGGGTGAACTCGCAGGGCTGGTACTGGACGCAGAATTTCGGTTACTGAAGGTCCCGTGCCGTCCCGCTCCCCGCTGGAAGCGGCGCACCCCGTCGGCTGCCTCGGCAAGTGACACCATGCCGTGCCGGTGCTCGACCGCGATGGCTTCCTCCTCCGCGAGACCTTCCTGTTCGAGCAGCGACAGCCGGTCCTGACGAAGGCAGGTCTGTGGGAACGCGGCGATCTCGTCGGCGAGTTCTTCCGCGGCCTCCCTCGCCGAACCGGTCGGCACGAGCCGGTTGGCGAGACCGATGTCCATGGCCTCACGTGCGGAAACCGCCCTTCCGGTGAGCACGAGATCCATCGCTCTGCTCGTGCCGATCAGTCTCGGCAACCGGAAGGTGCCCCCGTCGATGAGCGGAACGCCCCACCTGCGGCAGAACACACCGAGCACGGCGTCCTCCTCGACGACGCGAAGGTCGCACCACAGCGCGAGTTCGAGTCCTCCGGCAACGGCGTGACCGGAGATCGCCGCGATCACCGGCTTGCCGAGACGCAGCCGGGTCGGTCCCATCGGCCCGTCGCCGTCCTGGCTGACGGTGTTGCCGTCTTCGGTGCCGATGGCGCCAAGGTCGGCGCCTGCGCAGAAGGTGCCTCCTTCGCCGAACAGCACGGCGACGCTCGCCGTCTCCTCTTCGTCGAATTCGCGGAAGGCCGAGGCAAGTGCCCTGCTCGTCGGCCCGTCGACGGCGTTGCGTTTGGCCGGGCGGTCGAGCACGATCGTCGTGATCTCGCCGGAACGCTCGACCCTGACGGTCACGGTGCGATCCTGTCGATGATCGCCCGCGAGTCGGCACCCGACGGCAGGGTTCCGAAGGCGACACCCCAATCGCCACCGAGGCGTGAGGCGCAGAAGGCGTCCGCGACGGCGGGATCGCCGTGCCGGACGAGCAGCGAGCCCTGGAGGGCGAGCGCCAGGGTCTCCACGACCTTGCGGGCACGAAACTCGATGTCGGAGAGGTCGGCGAGTTCCTTGCGCACGCGCGCGATCGCGTCGTCGAGCCGTGGGTCGGCGCCCGAGGCGAGTTCCAGTTCGGCGTTGAACGCCTCGACCGAGTCCGGCTGCTTCGCCATGGCCCGCAACGTGTCGAGCGCGGCGACGTTGCCTGAGCCTTCCCAGATGGAAGAAAGCGGCGACTCGCGGAACAGCCGGGGCATCCCGGATTCCTCGACGTAACCGTTGCCGCCGAGGCATTCGAGCGCTTCGGCGGCGTGCGAGGGCGCCCGTTTGCAGACCCAGTATTTGGTCGCCGCGAGGCCGAGCCGCCTGAATGCCTCCTCGTTGGCGTCGCCAGCGTTGGCGCGGTCGCTCGCTCCAGCGAGCCGCATCGCGACGACGGTGGCGGCTTCCGACTCGACCGCGAGGTCGGCCAGCACGTTGCGCATCAACGGCTGGTCGACGAGGTGCGCGCCGAACGCACTGCGGTGCGTGGCGTGGTGCAGCGCGCGCACGACGCCGTAGCGCATGCCTGCCGCGCTGCCCGTGACGCAGTCGAGGCGGGTGTTGTTGACCATTTCGATGATCGTGCGGACGCCTCTGCCTTCCTCGCCGACGAGCCAGCCGACCGCGTCGTCGTACTCGATCTCGGCGGAGGCGTTCGACCGGTTGCCGAGCTTGTCCTTGAGTCGCTGCAACAGGATTCGGTTGCGGCTGCCGTCGGGAAGCACCCTCGGCAGCAGGAAGCAAGACAGCCCGCCCGGCGCATGCGCGAGCGTCAGGAAGACGTCCGACATCGGCGCCGAGGTGAACCACTTGTGTCCGATGATCCGGTACGAGCCGTCCTGAGCGGGGGTCGCGTGAGTCGTGTTGGCCCTGACGTCGGAGCCACCTTGTTTCTCGGTCATGGACATGCCCGCGATGAGCCCGCGTTTGGTGCCGGGTTCGCGGAGGCCGTAGTCGTATTCGCTCGCGGCCAGCAGCGGTTCGTAGAACTTGGCGAGTGCGGGATTGTGCCTGAGGGCAGGCACTGCGGAGTAGGTCATGGAGATGGGACAGGTGTGGCCTGCCTCGATCTGGCTCCAGGCGTAGAACTTGGCTGCCCTGGCGACGTGCGTGCCCTGCCGGTCGTCGCGCCACGGTGCGGCGTGTAGCCCGTTCGTGACGGCGACGGTCATGAGGTCGTGCCAGTGGGGGTGGAAGTCGACCTCGTCGATGCGGTTGCCGACGCGGTCGTGCGTGCGCAGTTTCGGTGGGTTCTCGTTGACGAGCCTTCCCCACTCCTGCACCTGCTCCGTTCCGGCGAGCGCACCGAGACGCAGCAGGTCGTCCTCGGCCCACCCGGCGCCTTCCCTGCGCAGACCTTCGAGCAGGCTCTTGTCTTCGGCGAGATTGTTGCCGTAGAGCGGAGGCACCTGGTTGGTCACCTCATGAGTCGTTGGCATGTGCTGCTCCTAGCGCGCGAAGGGTGAAGGTCCTCAGTTCCTCGACGGCGGCGGGATCGCCCGACGTGAGCGGACCGATCATGACCTCGGCGACGGCTCCGACGATGGCGGCCGCCGTGATGTGGGGATCTTGGGGCGGGATGGTGCCTTCGGCGACGCCCTCGGCGACGTGTGCGGCGACGATGTCGCGAAACGCCTTCCGGAACACGAGTCGTTGCTCTTCGACGGGCGCGTCGACGGGTTCGGCGAGCAGCGCGTAGGCGAGCCGGGGTGCCTTGAGTGCCCTGTTCGCGAAGGTGTCGGTGACCTCGACGACGCGGTCGGCGACGGTGCCATGGGCTTGTGCTGCCCGCTCGACCGCGTCGACCTCACGGGTGACGAGGAGGGTGAACAGTTCGGCCACCAGTTCGGCTTTCCCTGGAAAGTGGCGGTAAACGCTGCCGGTCGCCACCCCCGCTCTGGTCGCGACGGCTGCCATCGAGCAGCCGGCGTAGCCGTGTTCGGCCAGTTGCTCTACGGCGGCGTCGAGTATCGAGGTCCGCTGAACGTCCATCCGGGCCTGGATCGCCGGGGTGCGCCGGTACACCATGCAAGAAGTGAACCACTGATTCAGTTCTTGCGGCAAGGGTCAGAGCTGATACAGCCCCGCGAGTACCCGTTGCAGCAATACCGGGTCAGGGCGCCCGCTCTCGGTCATCGAGCTGCGATGAACCTGGACGAACCCGCCTTCCGCGAGGTCGGAGATCAGCACCCTCGCCACGCCGAGCGGCACCGAAAGCAGCGCGGCGACCTCGGCGACCGATCTCGGCTGCATGCACAACCTGCGCACGGCCTGGTACTCACCGCCGAACCGTTCGTTCGTCCACGGTGCTTGCGGATCGGTCGAGATCAGGGTCTCGATGGCGAGGTAGTGACTGCCCTGGGTGCGGCCGCGGGTCAGTACGTAGGGCCGCACCCGCAGTCTGTGCTGTTCGTGCGGCTCTTCTTCGCCGTCTTCGTCTGCCGGGCTGTTCTCGTAGGTCGCGAACACGCGTTCGCTGCGCCGTACGGGAGGCTGGTGGTGGTCACGATGCCGTGGGGAGGGGAAGCGCGCGCCGGTACGGCCGACGGTCTTTTCGTCGGCCGTGTTGGATTCGTCGTCGGGGGTGCCCACGCCTGTCCGCCTCGCATACCGCTGCCATGGCCTCGCTGACGACGTTGACCGCGAGGGTTGCCCATGTTACTCGCCATGTCCACCCCCCGCGTGTGTCTACTGTGGACTTATATTCCGGTGACAAAGACGGCGGCCGCAGGGGTGACTCTTCGGTCTCCCCCACGGCCGCCGCCAGATCACTTCCGGCTGCTACTCCTCCGTTGCCGTTCCCGAGGGCACGGGAGCCTTGGTCTCGCCGCGCTTGACCGCGGTGAGCAGCAGTTGCGCCACGTCGACGACCTCGACCTGCTCACTCGCCTTGCCGTCGTTCTGCCTCGCCGTGACCCCGTCGGTGAGCATCACCCTGCAGAACGGGCAACCGGTCGCGATCTTCGAAGGCGCGGTGCCGAGCGCCTCGTCGACGCGCTCGACGTTGATGCGCTTGCCGATGCGCTCCTCCATCCACATTCGCGCACCACCGGCGCCGCAGCACATGGAGCGGTCGCCGTGCCTCGGCATTTCGCGCAGTGCGGCGCCGGAAGCGCCGACCAACTCGCGCGGAGCCTCGTACACCTTGTTGTGCCTGCCGAGATAGCACGGGTCGTGGTAGGTGACGTCTTCGGCGATCGGGGCGACGGGCGTGAGCCGCTTTTCCCTGACCAGCCTGTTGAGTAGCTGCGTGTGGTGCACGACCTCGTAGTCGCCGCCGAGGTCGGGGTACTCGTTCGCGAGCGTGTTGAAGCAGTGCGCGCAGGTGACCACGATCTTGCGCTGCTGTCGCTCGACGTCCTCGAACACCGAGTTCAGCACCTCGACGTTCTGCTGGGCGAGCATCTGGAAGACGAACTCGTTGCCTGCCCTTCGAGCGGGGTCGCCGGTGCAGGTTTCCTCAGGCCCGAGCACCGAGTACTTGACGCCCGCGATGTGCAGCAGTTCGGCGACGGCCCTCGTCGTCTTCTTCGCCCTGTCCTCGAAGGCGCCGGCACAACCGACCCAGAACAGGTACTCGGTGTCGCCGAACTCGCCGTCGAAGACGGGCACCTCGAAGTCGAGGTCGTCGGCCCAGGCAAGCCGGTCCTTGGAGTTCTGGCCCCACGGGTTGCCCTTGTTCTCCAGGTTCTTGAACATCGTGTTCAGCTCGGACGGGAAGTTCGACTCGATCATCACCTGGTACCGGCGCATGTCGACGATGTGGTCGACGTGCTCGATGTCGACGGGGCACTGCTCGACGCAAGCACCGCAGGAGGTGCACGACCACAGCACCTCGGGGTCGATGACGCCGCCGTCGTCGCCGACGAGTGCCCTTTCGGCTTCCGCGATGGCAAGCACGTCGATGCCCGCGTAGGGATTGTCGCCGGTGAGCCCGACCTCGTCGCCCGCCATGTCCTTCTTGCCACCGGCGAGCAGGTAGGGCGCCTTGGCGTAGGCGTGGTCGCGAAGCTGGGTGATGAGCAGCTTCGGCGAGAGCGGCTTTCCGGTGTTCCACGCCGGGCACTGCGACTGGCAACGCCCGCATTCGGTGCAGGTGGAGAAGTCGAGCCAGCCCTTCCATGAGAAGTCCTCGACCTTGCCTGCGCCGAAGACGTCCTTCTCCGGATCGGCTTCCTCGAAGTCGAGCGGCTTTCCTTCGCTCATCATCGGCTTGAGCTTGCCGAGCGCGACCCCGCCGTCGTCCTCGCGCTTGAAGTAGATGTTGAAGAACGCGCTGAAGCGGTGCCATGCGACACCCATCGTGAGCGTCCTGCCCACGATGAGCAGCCAGATCATGCCGGAGAGCAGCTTGATCAGCGCCATGATCGACACGGCTGCGGTGCTCGTCGGCAGCAGTTCGGCGAGCGGCTTGGTCACGAAGCTCGACCACAGGGACGGGTCCTCGATGCCGCTGGCGATCTTGAACGCCTTGACGCCGAGGATGCCGAGGCCCTCGATGACGACGACGGCCTCGACGAAGTAGGCCTGCCCGAAGTTGGAGCCCGCGAACCTGGACTGCCGGTCGGCCCTTCGCGGGTGGTTGAGCTGGCGGATGATCACCAGCGCGACGCCGCCGACGACGGTGCCGAGGCCGAGCAGTTCGAGCAGGAGCTGCCATGGCTCCCAATGGCCGATGATGGGCCACGCGAAGTGCGGGTTGAACGTCTCGCCGTAGGCTTCGAACAGCGCGAGGGAGCCGATCAGGAAGCCCCACATCACGAGCCAGTGCCATGGCCCGACGTGCCGGAACTTGTTCATCCTCGTGTGGGCGGCGAACTCTTTGACGAGCGTGCCGAGTCGAGCGGCGAACGGGCCGTTGCGTGTCGCGTCCGGCTGACCGAGACGGATGATGCGTACTTGACGTACGACGCCTGCGACGAACACACCCCAAGCGACAACGCTGACGGCAACGCCGACCACGCCGAGCGTGATCTGCAATGCACCCATGATCGGGCCTTTCGGTTCGGACTTCGCGGTGGGTTTCGGGAGCCTAACCCTTCTTACTGATCAGTAATCGATCCACAACGCGGAAGTCCCACTGATGTGGTGCAAAACTCGCCACAATTGGGACGATCGTTCAGATAGTCTGGTGATTATGAGTGCGTACGTGTTGCTCGCGATCGCGATCGTGGCCGAGGTGACGGCGACCGTGTCGCTCAAGCTCTCCGAGGGATTCAGCAAGCTCGGGCCGTCGATCGTCGTGGTGCTCGGCTACGGCGTCACCTTCTTCTTTCTCGGCAAGGCACTCAAAGCCGGGCTGCCGGTCAGCATCGCCTACGCCATCTGGGCCGCGGCCGGTGTCGCGCTCGTGGCGCTCATCGGCGCCGCGTTCCTGAGCGAGCCGATGAATCTGACGATGGTCTTCGGCTTGCTGCTGGTGATCGGCGGAGTGGTGCTGCTTGAGATCGGCAGCAAGGCAGGACAGTAGGGAATCGCGATGAGACAGCGAACCGACGGCCGCAGGGCTCGCGGCGAGAAGCGGCGTACCGAGATCATCGAGGCGACGCTGCGGATCATCGAACGCGACGGCGTCGCGGGGGTGACCCACCGGACGGTGGCGGCGGAGGCCGGAGTGCCGACGACGTCGACGACGTATCACTTCTCCAGCCTCAACGACCTGTTGATCGCCACGCTGATCGAGTGCGCCAGGGACATGGCAACCGAGGTCTACTGGATGATCGACAGGGCCCGTTCGCGGGGAAGCAGGGGCGCTGAGGAAGTTGCCAACCTGCTCGCGGAAGCGCTCGGCCCGCGCAGGGGCCGCACCATGGCCGAATACGAGTTGTATCTGCTCGCGGCACGCCGACCCGAATTGCGCCCCGCCGCGCGGCGCTGGCTCGACGTGTTGACGTCGATGGTGCGCCACGACGACGAGGTCGCGTTCAGGGTCTTCCTCGCGGGCATCGACGGGCTGCTCATCCAGGGGCTGATCGACGACGAACCGCCGACGGCGGAGGAACTGCGGCCCGTCGTCGACTATCTCCTCAAACCGCGGTGACGGACGACGAACACCAACGCCGTACCGCCGATCAGCGCGGCACCACCGATCCCGCCGACGATCCACCACGCCCAGCCCGGATCGGAAGCGGCTCTGGCCGCCGCAACCAGAGCCGGTGGAGTCCAGTTCGCTCGCGACGCGGGAAGCGGCGGCGCCTCCTCGGGCACGGTCATCTCCCGGTACTCCGGTCCGGCGACGCGCCCGCCGGTCACGTTGACGGCAAGTTCGTACGTCGGGAGCTCGTCGGGTGACGAGCTGGGATCGCTCCACACCGGGCTGAGCTTGACGACGATGTAGTACCAGCCCGCCTGTGCCGCGGGCCGGACTCGATCATCGCCGTTCCTGTTGGCGTGGAACACCCTCGGCGTGCTGACGCTGTCCAGCGCGACGGAATCGCCGTTGTGCTCGGCGGACCGCCACCAGTGCTCACGGGAGGTTTCCCTTGCGGGGCCCCGAAGTTCGGTGACGACGGTCGCGTCGTTGCCCTGCTCTCCTCCACTCACTCTGAGCTGGTAGGACAGCGCCTGTCCCCAGTCGACCCACACCTTGTAGATGCTGTACTCGCTGTAGTTCAGCTTGTCGACGTAGCGTCCAGTACCGGGCAGCGGCGCGGCGGTGTTGAACGAGCCGCCGCCCCACGCGATCTCCTGCTCCCCCCGCGGCGTCGTGAACGGCACGCCCCGCGTCTGCGGCGCGTGACCCTGGTCCCCCTCGACGGGTTTCTCCAGCGACACGAGCAGTTCGATGTTGTCGGAGGCCGAGTCGGCCTCGTTGTCCCACTCGACCTCAAGGTAGTGAGGGCCCGCTGGGTCGCACATCGTCAGCGGGTCGGCCGGTGACCAGCTCACGCTCGCGGTCTCGGGACCGTCGTAGTTGTACTCGCGCGAACCCGTGTTCTCCCCGCACAATCTGCGTTCGCCGTCCAGGAGTCTGAGCCGCACCCGGGAATCGGTGCGTTTCTTGTCCTTGCTCATCACGTGGATGACGGTGAAATGGCCGGTCGCGCCTTCCGGAACGTGAACCCGGTAGTAGTGCGCGGTGTTCTTGGCGACGGAGTCGGTGTACTGCCCCGGTTTCAGGTAGGGCGCTTCCGCGACCTGTTCGGTGCCGCTCACCCGCTCGCCCTCGACGTCGTAGTAGCGCAGCGCCCTGTTGGCGAGTTCGGGCAGCAGGTCTTCGAGCGCGTCGGCATCGGGTGCGTCGTGGTACTCGCCGCCCGTCTCGCCCGCGACGCAGTCGAGTTCGTCCCTCGCTTCCTCGTCGACCTGGAAGCCGACCGCGTGTACCGCGAGGTCGACGGCCGCGCCGTCGAGGTCTCGTGCCACGTCGCACGGGGCGGGCGGGGCGCACGTGTCGATGCCGTCGGAGATCAGCACGATCGCCCGAGGGCCGTCCTCGGGGAGTTCGTCGGCAGCCGAGGTCAGTGCCGTTCCGATGGGCGTGTATCCGCGCGGCTGGACGTCGGCGACCTGGGCGTGCAGTGCGTCCTTGTCCGGCGGCCCGACCTCTTGCAGGGTGCGTACGTCCTGGCAGCCCGCTTCCTTCTCGGCCGCGCTGTCTCCGGTCCCCGATCCGTAGACCTGGAGGCCGACGCCGACGTTGACGGGAAGCTTGTCGATGAGCGTGTCCATCGCCGCCTTCGCCGCGTCCATCCGCGTTCCGCCCTCGTCCATGGGTGCGGTCATCGAGTTGGACGCGTCCAGCACGAACATGATCGAGCCGAAAACGGCTTCCTCGGCGGGTGGTTGTGCTGCCGAGGGTCGGCCGATGGTGATGACGGCGACCGCGGCCAGCATGGCGACGCATGCTTTTCGTCGTGCCCCCATGGGCGAACTCCTCACTCGTCGTTGCTGTGCATGCGACGAGCGGGCAGGCTTTACAGTTCCCGACTGTAAATAGATTCTTTGCTTGAGTTAATCCGGGTTGGCTGCGAGGACATAGGTGAACCGCGCGGCTCCCGCACGAGCCGCGCGCTCCAGCTCCCACCGTCGAGAGGCGAATTGCGTGGCGGGTACCGAGAAAGCGACGGCACCCATCACCTTGTTGTCGGCGCCGAACACCGGCGCGGAGAGGCAGGCCAGCTCAGGCTGGAACTCCTCGATCTCCAGCGCCATGCCCGAATCCCGCACGTGCTCCAACTCGGTGTCCAGCTCCTCTTCACGCACCGTGGTGCGCTCGGTGAGCCGTGGCATGCCCGCGCCGACGAGGTAGTCCTTCCTTGTCCGCTTCGGCAGCGCGGCGAGCAGCACCTTGCCGAACGCCGTCGCGTGCGCCGCCTCGTGGAAACCGAAGTTGAGCGGTTCGGCCCTCGGGAACCTCGGCGAATCGGCGACGGCGGCCACGACGACCTCGGTGTCCCTGAACACCGTGTAGTACGCGGCTGCCTCCGCCCGCCGGTGCAGCGTCGCCAGTTCGTCCCGCAGTACCTGGTCGACGTCGAGTTCGGCGCACAGCCGGTGGTAGAGCCCGCCGAGCTTGTAGCCGAGCCCGAATCCTCTCCCGTGACCGAGCCGGATCAGATATCCCTCGTGAACAAGGGTGTTGAGCAGGTGATAGGTCGTCGAGAGCTTGAATCCGGCGCGCCTCGCGACGGCCTTGGCCGTGATGCCGTCGCCAGCCGAAGCGACGACTTCGAGCACTCTGAGTGCTCGCTGTGCGGAGCCGATCAGTCCGCTGGGTCGCTTGTCGTCGTCCTCCGGCACAGCGCACCTCCCGCTCCGCAGTTCGCCACTGAACTCCGGTTACCCGCGGCCCCCAGCATACGTGTCGGCGTGCTGGGCGCCATGGGGATAACGAGTGGTCAGCAGCCCTCTGCAGAACGCGGCGTTGCCGTCGACGCTGACCCGCACCGCGCGGGCGAAGCGCAGCTTGAGTGCCGAGCGTGCGACCGGAATCGGCTCGCCGTACTCGTCGAGCAGAAGCGGGGCCGCCTCGTCGCAGGACAGACCGAGGTCGGCGCGCCTTCGCAGCAGCCCGGTTCGCTCGGCGCAGTCGGCGAGTTCACCGAGAGTGTCCGGCAGTGGTTTTCCTTCGCGGTCGAGTTTTCTGGCGAGCCGGTCGAGGCTCGCGAGGTAGGCCTTTCGTTTGAAGGTCATCCGCAGCTCGGTCAGTTCTTCGACCGCCTGCTCGGGAAACGCGCCGACGAATCCGGTCTGGTCGGCGACACCGGCGTTGATGGCGTCGGCCGCGAAATGGTCTTCCAGCTTCACGTCGGCCGACGTGACCCCTGGCAGGGCGAGCACGGCGTCGTTGGCGTCGGCGACCATCAGGTAGGCGAAGTTGGGGGCACAGAAGTACGTCGGCAGCCGCAGCCGGACGACGACGTGACCGCCGTCGACGCTCCACTCGCTGACGAACCCCAGTTCGGTGATGGGCTCGTCCAGTTCGGGATCACGGACCGTGCCGAGCGCGGCGAGGACGTTCATGCCGGCACCTTCGGCGCAGAGCCCACGGCCTCGCCCGAATCCGTCGGCTCTGGCGCGACGTCCAGTTCCGGCGGCACGTCGATGTCGTAGAGCTTCGCAGCGTTGAGGCCGAGTATCTTGCGCTTCACATCAGTGGTCAGCGCGCCGAGTTCGCCCTGCATGTCCTCGGGAATCTGAAAGTCCACAAAGGACTCCACGAGCCACTTCGGAGTCCAGATCGCGTAGTCGCTCGCGAAGGTGATGCGGTTCTCGTCCAGCCAGTACAACAGTTCGCCGATGATCTGCGCGAAATAGCGCGGGCGGCTGTGGATGAACGGCATCGCGACCGCGAGCCCTCCGTACACGTTCGGTTCCTGCGTCGCGATCCAGCAGAAGTCCTCAAGCCGGGGAAGTCCGACGTGCTCGACGATGAACCGCAGTTCGGGGAACGCGCTCGCGACGTCATCGACATCGGCGACATCGAAGGCGTCCCTGTTGAGCGGATAGATCGTCGGTCCCTTGTGGACATGAATGTTGCGGATTCCCAGTTCCTGGCACTTTTCGAGGTACCTGTACGACCATGGATCCGACAGCTTCCAGCCCTTCGACTCGCCCTTCCACTCCGCCGTGTAGAGCTTGATGCCCTTGAGGCTCCACCGCGCCGCGAGTTCTTCGAGCCGGTCGAGTCCCGCCTCGCCGTCCCTCGGATCCCACGAGCCGTTGACGATGAACCGGTCGGGGTGCTTCTCGGCGAGCGCACCGTCCTGTTCCGTCGTGTTGAAGCCGTTGACGAAGAAGTCGGTGAGGTAGGTCGGCTGGAAGATCGCCTTGTCGACGTATCCGACCTCGAAGAGGTCGTGCATGATCCGCTCTTCGCTCTGCTGCCAGAACTCCTTGAGCGACCACAACTCGCTCTCGGGTGAAAGGTTGCGGTGGTAGTCGTAAAAACAGTTGATGAAGCCTTCGCCATAGCGGTTGGCCTGGTTCGACGGCCTCCCGTCCCATGCATGGATGTGACTGTCGACGATGAAGTAGCGTTCGCCGTCCTTTTCATACATTGCGACAAGCTCCCTTCACGGTACGAGAATTCCGCGGCCCGTCAGCCGTCCGTTGTCGAGATCGTCCATCGCCCCGTTGACGGCATCGAGTGGATAGGTCGTCGTGTGCAGACTGACCTTGCCGGACGCCGCGAGACTCATCAGTTCCGCGAGATCGTTGTAGCTGCCGACGAGATTGCCGATCACGTTGATCTCACTGGAGATGATGTCGATGGTGGGAATGTCGAGGCTTCCTCCGTAGCCGATGACGAAGTAGGAACCGGCTCTTCTGAGCATGGCGACCGCGTCGCGTTCAGCGCCCTTCTCGCCGACGAAGTCGAGTACGACGTGCGCGCCTTCGCCGCCCGTCAGCTCGGCGACCGCCTCCACGTGGGAACCGTCGGCGAGCACCGGGTGCGCGGCACCGTATCCGGCTGCCAGTTCGAGCGCTTCCGGTGAACGGTCGACGACGATGATCTCCGAGGAGGTGAGCGCGACGAGGCACTGCACCCCGATGTGGCCGAGCCCGCCCGCGCCGATCACGACGACCTTGGTTCCCGGGTACAGCAACGGGATCGCCTTGCGGACGGCGTGATAGGCGGTCAGGCCCGCGTCGGCGAGCGCGGCGACGTCGGCAGGGCGAAGCGCTGGGTCGAGCGTGACGACCGAACGGGCGTTCGTGAGCAGCAACTCGGCCATGCCGCCGTCGCTGTCGATACCGGGGAAGGTGGAGTTCGAGCAGTGCACGTCGTCACCCGCCCTGCATGCTCTGCACAGACCGCAGGTGGCCAGCGGATGCAGAATGACGGGATCACCAACGGCCACATTGGACACAGCGGAGCCGATTTCCCGTACCCAGCCAGCGTTCTCATGTCCGATCGTGTAGGGAAGCCGGACCCCGGACTTTTCCTCCCACTGCCCTTCGACGATGTGCAGATCGGTGCGGCACAGTCCGGCGCCACCGATCTCGACGAGTACGTCGAGCGGTCCGCCGATGCGCGGTTCGGGAACTTCCTCGACCACGGGGCGCTTGTCATACTCGTGCAGACGGACGGCCTTCATCGGCGCTCCTCGTCGTCGTCGACGGTGGTGGTCGGCTCGAACGAGCCGAAAGGCCCGTTCAGGTCGTCACTTGATCGTCGGACGTCGGCGAATGCCGGTCAACGCCGAGGATTTCATCGATCGGGAATTCGGCACCGAACACGGCCCGAAGGGGCGGCAGGCGAGGTGGTCGGCGCCTGCCGCCCCGCGAGCCGGTTCAGCCCTTGTTCTCGTAGAGAGCGGTCAGCGTCGCGCGAGCCAGCGTGTGGCCGAACATGTTGAAACCGAGGAACGCGGGGCGAGCCTCACCCGGGATGTCGAGCGAATCGACGTCGAGCGCGTGCACGGCGAAGATGTAGCGGTGCGGGCCGTGCCCGGGAGGGGGCGCCGCGCCGAGGTACTGCCGCACGTTTCCGTCACCGGCCAGCGTCGTCGCTCCCGAAGGCAGTCCGGAGCCCGCCGCGTCTCCCGCCCCCGACGCGAGTTCGGTGACCGAGGCGGGGATGTTGAAGACAGCCCAATGCCAGAAGCCGCTTCCGGTGGGGGCGTCGGGATCGAAGCAGGTCACCGCGAAGCTCTTCGTCTCGGCGGGAAAGCCCTCCCACACGAGGTGAGGAGAGCGGTCCTCGCCGCCCGGCACGCCGAAGATGCCGCTCAGGTGAGGGGATGCCAGCGTCTCCCCCTCGGAGACGTCGTTGCTGCGCACGGTGAAGGATGGCACCTGCGGCAACGAGTCGTAGGGGTTCTGCGCCCTTGTCATGTCGTCGTCCTCCTCAACTTGATCTGTCGCTTGGGGGTCAGGCTAGTGACACCGGCCGGTGCACCACCGACTTCGGGTAGGGGCAACCTCAGGGTCTTTCGGGGGTTCGCCCCGATGTCATCGGCAGGCCGCGCCACATAGCGTGTGTCGCGCAGGGAAGTTGCGGCGGAGGGACTCAGATGCGGGTCGGTTTGGCGATCGGGGGTGTCGTGATGGTCGGCATCGGTGTCGCCATCGCGACGGGTGTGCTGGCGGAATCGAACAAGGACGCGGAGCACACGGTGCAGGAGCGGGTGCGGCACGTCGAGTTGGCGACCGATGCGGGGGACGTCGACATCACGGTCGCCGACGTCGAGGAGACCACGATCCGGCAGCACTTCGAGTACCGCTGGAGTGACCCGGAAGGCGACTTCTTCTCGATGCGGGATGGCACGTTACGGCTGGAGAGCTGCGGATTCTCGTGCTCGATCGACTACGAGGTCATCGTGCCGGTGGGGACCAGCATCGGGGGCGGCGGCGACTCGGGTGACTTGACCTTCAGCGGGGTCGGCAGCGTCGACGTCCATGCCGACTCCGGCAACGTGACCGTCGACGATGTGGCCGGGCCGGTCAGCGTGGTCGTCGATTCCGGCAACGTTTCCGGCAATGGCCTTGGGGGAACTGTGCAGGCTGAGGTCAAGTCGGGCAACGTGACGCTGGAGCTGACGGAAGCGCGGGACGTCTCTGCCAGCGCCGCCAGCGGCAACATCGAGGTCACGGTACCGAGGGGTCCCTACCGCGTCGAGGGCTCGACGGACAGCGGTGACAGGGAGATCGGCATTGCCACGGATCCCTCCGCCGAGCTGGTGCTCGACGTGGTCACCAACTCGGGCAACGTGACGATCGAGAACGCATGACCGGCGGTGGACGGGGAACAAGACCCTGAGCTCGCGCGTTGAACGAGCAGAAAGATTGAGCGGGGCTCGCTCAAGTCTGGTTTGACTGACCGGGCGGGCTCCGGATACAACTTGAGTGGATCCCACTCAATGTGGAAGCGATAATGCTGGTCAGCGCTCGATCAGGCGGCAAAGTCCTGGTCGGAGTGCTGACCGAGAGAAGAAAGCAAGCAGGAGGGAACTCACAATGGCGCGTGCGGTCGGCATCGACCTTGGCACGACTAACTCGGTCGTCGCGGTCCTTGAGGGCGGCGAGCCGACGGTCATCGCCAACTCGGAGGGTTCGCGGACGACCCCGTCCGTCGTCGCCTTCGCCAAGAACGGCGAGGTACTGACGGGCCAGCCAGCCAAGAACCAGGCGGTCACCAACGTTGACCGCACCATTCGCTCGGTCAAGCGGCACATGGGTACCGACTGGAAGACCGAG
The DNA here is from genome assembly GCF_002240355.1 of Prauserella marina. Classification (GTDB taxonomy): domain Bacteria; phylum Actinomycetota; class Actinomycetes; order Mycobacteriales; family Pseudonocardiaceae; genus Prauserella_A; species Prauserella_A marina. Next base: position 6,685,006 of record NZ_CP016353.1, on the reverse strand, counting down.
ATCGACGGCAAGGCATACACGCCGCAGGAGATCAGCGCTCGCGTGCTCATGAAGCTCAAGCGCGACGCGGAGTCCTACCTCGGCGAGGACGTCACCGACGCCGTCATCACGGTGCCCGCGTACTTCGAGGACGCCCAGCGGCAGGCCACGAAGGAAGCCGGCCAGATCGCGGGCCTCAACGTGCTGCGCATCGTCAACGAGCCGACGGCCGCGGCGCTGGCCTACGGGCTCGACAAGGGCGAGAAGGAACAGACCATCCTGGTGTTCGACCTCGGTGGTGGCACCTTCGACGTCTCGCTGCTGGAAATCGGTGAGGGCGTCGTCGAGGTCAGGGCGACCAGTGGTGACAACCACCTCGGTGGTGACGACTGGGACCAGCGGATCGTCGACTGGCTCGTCGACAAGTTCAGGGCGGCCAACGGCATCGACCTGACCAAGGACCGCATGGCGATGCAGCGCATCAAGGAAGCGGCCGAGAAGGCCAAGATCGAGCTTTCCAGCTCCAACAGCGCGAACATCAACCTGCCCTACATCACCGTCGACGGCGACAAGAACCCGCTGTTCCTCGACGAGACCCTTTCGAGGGCGGAGTTCCAGCGGATCACCTCCGACCTGCTTGAGCGGACGAGGCAGCCGTTCAACAACGTCATCAGGGACGCCGGGATGCCCGTCGGCAGCATCGACCACGTCGTGCTCGTCGGTGGCTCCACCCGGATGCCCGCGGTGAGCGACCTCGTCAAGGAACTGACCGGTGGCCGCGAGCCCAACAAGGGCGTCAACCCCGACGAGGTCGTCGCCGTCGGAGCCGCGCTGCAAGCCGGTGTTCTCCGCGGTGAGGTCAAGGACGTTCTGCTGCTCGACGTCACGCCGCTCTCGCTCGGCATCGAGACCAAGGGCGGGGTGTTCACCAAGCTCATCGAGCGCAACACCACCATCCCGACCAAGCGGTCCGAGATCTTCTCGACGGCTGACGACAACCAGCCTTCCGTGCAGATCCAGGTCTTCCAAGGTGAGCGCGAGATCGCGGCGCACAACAAGAAGCTCGGCATGTTCGAGCTGACCGGCATCCCGCCCGCACCGCGTGGCGTGCCGCAGGTCGAGGTCACCTTCGACATCGACGCCAACGGCATCGTGCACGTGACAGCCAAGGATCTCGGCACGAACAAGGAACAGTCGATGACGATCACCGGTGGCTCCGCGCTGCCGCAGGACGACATCGACCGCATGGTCAAGGACGCCGAGGCGCACGCCGACGAGGACAAGAAGCGGCGCGAGGAGGCCGAGACCCGCAACCAGGCCGAGACGCTGGTCTACCAGACCGAGAAGTTCATCAAGGACAACGACGACAAGTTGCCCGATGACCTCAAGGGCAAGGTCAAGACCGCGATCGAGGAGGCGAACGAGTCCCTCAAGGGCACCGACGCCGCCAAGATCAGGGAGTCGATCGAGAAGCTCAACTCCGCTTCGCAGGAGCTGGCGACGGCGCTCTACGCCAACACGGGCGCTCAGGGCGGTGGAGCCGAGGGCGCCGCGGGTGGTGCCGGTGCCGCGGGTGGCGCCGGAGCAGCCGGTGCGGCAGGCGCCGACTCGGGCTCGGCGAAGGCCGACGACGTCGTTGACGCCGAGATCGTCGACGAGGACGACAAGAAGTGACAGAGCGATACGACGGCACCGAGCAAGAGGCAGTACAGGAGCCAGTGGTCGTCCGGGATCGCAGGAAGATCGATCCGGAGACCGGGCAGTTGCGCGAGCAGCCAACGGAGGTGCCCTCCGAGGAGGGCACCCCGGGGCCGCAGCTCGGGGAGGAGACGGTCGACGAGTCCGTTGCGCCCGCGAGCGACCTTGAGCGGCAGCTTGAGGAGCGCACCGCCGACCTTCAGCGGCTCCAGGCCGAGTACGCCAACTACCGGCGCAGGGTCGACAGGGACAAGGAATCGGTCGCTGAGGGCGGCAAGGCGGCGGTCGTCAACGAGCTGCTTCCGCTGCTCGACGACCTTGAGCGCGCCGAGTCGCACGGCGACCTGACGGGTGCGTTCAAGGCCGTCGCCGACAAGTTCGTCGGCGCGCTTGAGCGGGTCGGCCTCGAATCGTTCGGCAAGGAGGGCGAGCCCTTCGACCCGAGCGTGCACGAGGCCGTTCAGCACAGCACGTCGCCCGACGTGGCAGGTCCGACGGTCACCATGGTGCTTCGCCGTGGCTACCGGCTCGCCGACAGGGTGCTGCGTGAGGCACTTGTCGGCGTCACCGACCACGAGCCGGGTGGCGAGTCGGCGGCCGACGGACCCGTCGACCCACCGGTCGGTGGCGAACTGCCCATCGACGCCGATGAGCACACCCGCTGACAACGACGGAGAAGGGAGGGACGCCCGATGAGCGCCAGGGAGTGGATCGGTAAGGACTTCTACCGTGAGTTGGGCGTCTCCTCCGACGCCTCACAGGACGAGATCAAGAAGGCCTACCGGAAGCTCGCGAGGGAGAACCACCCGGATGCCAATCCGGGCAATCCCGAGGCCGAGCAGAAGTTCAAGGCCGTGTCCGAGGCGTACGGCGTGCTCTCCGACGCCGACAAGCGCAAGGAGTACGACGAGGCGAGGAGCCTGTTCGGCTCCGGCAGCCCAGGTGGCTTCGGCTTCCCTGGCGCTGGTGGTCCCGGCGGGGCTCCCGGCCAAGGTGGATTCGACTTCGGCGACATCTTCGGCCAGGGCGGTGCCGCCGCGGGCGGTGGCACCGGATTCGGTGGACTCGGCGACATGCTCGGCAACTTGTTCGGCAGGAGGGGCGGTGGAGAACCCACCGCCGCTCGCGGTCAGCGGGGCGCCGACGTCGAAACCGATGTCCGCATCGACTTCGCTGAGGCGGTCAAGGGCGCGACCCTGCCGTTGCGGTTGTCGAGTCCGGCCAGTTGCGCGACCTGCGGAGGCAACGGCGCGAGGCCGGGAACCCAGCCGAGGACCTGCCCGACCTGTCAGGGCGCGGGCCTCGTCAACAGAAGCCAGGGGGCGTTCGCGTTCTCCGAACCGTGCAGGGATTGCAGGGGAAGGGGCACGATCATCGACGACCCCTGCCCTGAATGTCACGGCGATGGCATCAGCACTCGCACGAGGACGCTGACCGTGCGTATCCCTGCCGGTGTCGACGACAACCAGCGCATCCGCCTCGCGGGGCAAGGCGAGCCCGGCAGGGGTGGCGCGACGGCTGGCGACCTCTACGTGCGGGTGCACGTCAACCCGCATCCGGTGTTCGGCCGTTCCGGCAACGACCTGACGATCTCGTTGCCCGTCGAGTTCACCGAACTGGTCCTTGGCAGCACGGTCACCGTGCCTACCCTGGACTCGAAGGTGTCGCTCAAGGTGCCGTCGGGCACCGCGAACGGCAGGGTCCTGCGCGTGCGAGGCAAGGGCATCGCGAAGCGCGACGGGAGCCAGGGCGATCTGCTCGTCACATTGCAGGTCGTCATCCCGGCCAAGGTGGACAGCAAGGCCAAGGCCGCGCTGGAAAACTATGCCGAGACGGTCGCGAAGCACGACCCGCGGCCGGAGATCACCGCACTGTTGCGAGACAGGGGGGCTTGATGTTCGGTTCCGGACTTCCGGGTGGGTTGCCGCACGGCGCGACCGAGGACACGCCGATGTTCGTGATCTCGGTCGCCGCGCAGCTGTCCGGTCTGCATGCTCAGACGCTGCGCTCCTACGACCGGCTGGGACTCGTCTCGCCGGGCCGGACGTCCGGAGGCGGACGCCGCTACTCCATGCGCGACATCGCGCTGCTCCGCGAGGTGCAGCGGCTTTCGCAGGAGGAAGGCGTCAACCTCGCCGGAATCAAACGGATCATCGAGCTGGAAAACCAGGTCGAGGCTTTGCAGCACAGGCTTTCCGAACTGACGGAAGAGCTGGCTGGTGCGTATGCCGCCGCTGAGCAGGCAGCGGCGGCTGTGCATGCCTCGTACCGCAAGGACCTGGTGCCGGTGCGCCAGGAGAGCGCGCTCGTCGTGTGGCGGCCGCGCCGCCGCTAGCGCCGCGCGGGGCGAACCCGACCGCGCGGGGCGAGCCCGTCGTCGCGTCACGTCGCGAGTCCCGCACCCAGGCCGCCGAGTTCTGCACCCAGGCTGGCGAGATCTGCGTTCGGGTCGGCGAGATCCGCACTCAGGCTAGCGAGATCCGCGCTCAGGTTGGCGAGTTCTGCGTTCGGGACGGCGAGATCTGCGCTCGTGCGAGCGGTTGGTGCCCGTGTCGGTGGTGGCGGTTCGATTCCCGGCGAATGCGCCATTCGCGCGCATGGATGCGGAACTCGCGCGCATGGATGCAGAACTCGTGGTTCTGGCCGCGGATCTCGACGGCTTGGACGCAGATGTCGCCGTCCCCAGCGCGGATCTCGGCGACCTGAGCGCGGATCTCGGTGGCCTAGACAGAGGACTCGCCGACGCGCGTGGCTCGGCGGCTGGCTTCAGTCCAGGGTGAACGGGTCGTAGCGGATCTGGTCGAGCGCCGTTCCGGCGACCAGCATCCGCGAGACCGTCGCCCTGATCATCGACGGCGAGCCGGAGACGAGGACGTCGTGGCCTGGCCACGCCCCATGCCTGGTGACGACATCGGCCAGCGTGCCGTGGTCGAACCCCGGCAGTCCCTCCGCGCGCTCGACGACGGGCCGCACGGTGAGCCACGGGTTGGTGGAGGCCAGCGTCCGAAGCTGTTCGAGATCGTAGAGATCGTCCCGCGTCGCGCCCCCGTAGAAGAGCGTCACTCTCGGGTTGTCGCCCCATTGCCCCAGCTCGTCGAGTATCGAGCGGAGCGGCGCGAGCCCGGTGCCGCCCGCGATCATCAGCACGTCCCTGCCGTTTTCCCTGTCGACGGCGAGCCTGCCCATCGGCGGGCCGATGCGCCACACGTCGCCGCTCTGGGTGTGGCTGACGATGGCCCGAGACACCCAGCCGCCTTCGATCGCGCGCACGTGGAATTCGAGCGACCCATCGGGACGTGGGCCATTGGCGGGCGAAAGGTAGCGCCACAGCCGGGGGCGTTGCGGTACCTCGATGCTCAGGTACTGGCCTGCCTCGAACGGGATGTGGACTTCGGGCTCGATCCTGACCAGCGCGAGGTCCCAGCTCAGCCGCCTGTGCTCGGCGACGGTCGCCGTCCAGCAAGCCGGGTGCTCCGACGAGGCCGCCGCTTCCTGCATCGACCTGGCGATGATCGTGTACGCCTCAGCCCAGGCCAGCTCGACCGGCTGGGTCCACGCGGGACCGAGGTGCCGCTTGAGCGCCGCGAGCAGCGCGGTGCCGACGGCCTCGTAGTGGTTGGGGATCACGCCGAACTTGCGGTGGTCCCTTCCGAGCTGGCGGAGATACGGCGCGAGATCGTCGGGCCGGTCGACGAGCTGGAGAATGTGCACGAGTGCCCTGACGAGCCGTCCTCGCTGCACCTCCATGTTGATGGGAAAAAAGTCGCGGGTGGCAGGCGCCAGCGTGAACAGCATCCCGTAGAAGAACTGGGAGATCTCCGGCGTGTAGGGCTCGGCTTGCCGCCAGGTGTCCCTGATCAGATCGACCATCGCGGTGACGGCCGGAGGCGGTTGCCTTGGCGGAGAAACCCGGGGTAGCGGGCTGATCGCGTCGGCTGTCATCCATCTGCCCCAGTGGTCTCGATCTGCGCGCGTTTTTGCATACTCAGAGTCACCTTTTGCCGCTCGCGATTATTCACGAATGGGTGACCTTGAGGGCGAGTCCCGCTCCAGCAGGTCAGTGCCCCACAACGACTCCGTCGGCTTCATGAATATTCCACCTTTCCGAGCAAGCGCCAACACAACAGTAGGTTCCTGAGCGGTTGTTCGGTAGCCATTACGAAGGTTGTCCGCCTTTGGTTGCTCCACTTGGGTGGCACCTCCGCCGGTTTCGTGCCGTAATTCACCCAATGCGTGTATTGAGCACGCAACCATTAAGGTAGAATTTGTATCGAGCAAGTAACTTTGAGTGACCGGGTGGTAGGTAGTGGTCCCCTCCGAAGAGGTATGCGTTGACTTGATGAGGCAGCTGAAGCTGGCCTCTCAGCTACAGCACGCGTGGATCATGCAGCTCTGGCAGCAGGAGCAGGGACCGCACCCCGCGGCCGCGATGTTGCTGTCGGAGATCGAGCGCCGAGGTGAGTCGCGCCTCTCCGAGCTGGCGAAACATCGGATGGTCGACATCTCGGTGATCAGCAGACAGGTGAGTCAGCTCGCCGAGGCGGGGCTCATCGAGCGCAGGCCCGCTCCTGAGGACGGCAGGGCATCGCTCGTGAAGGTGTCAGAGGAGGGTGAGCGGCGGCTCGTCCGCTGGAAGCGGCTGCACGCCGAGTTTCTCAGCGAGGCGTTCGGCGAATGGGACGAGGCCGAGCTGAAGGAGCTGACCGAACGGCTGGGGGCGGTGAACGCGGACTTGCGTGCGGTGGTCGACCAGGAAACGCCCTGCCCTGCCCGGTCCTCCACGGACGGCCGGTAGGCCGAGCGGGGACCGGGCAGGGATCGGGGCCGGAAGGCTCAGACCTTGGTCTTGTCCTGCTTCTTGACCTCTCCCGACTTCAGCTTCGCCGCGAAGTCGGCAACCTCCCTCTTCACGATGGGAACGAGCAGGTAGAGGCCGATGATGTTGAACAGCGCGAGCAGGAACAGTACGGCGTCGGCGAAATTGAGCACGCTGCCGAGCGTCAGCACGCAGCCCGCGATGGTGAACAGGCAGAAGATCACCTGGTAGACGCGCTCGCTCGTCCGGTTCTTGCCGAACAGGAACGTCCACGCCTTCTGTCCGTAGTAGCCCCACGTGATGAGCGTGGAAAGCGCGAAGAGCACCACCGCGATCGTCAGGATGTAGGGGAACCACGGCAGCACGGTTTCGAACGCGTTCGAGGTCACCGTCACGCCGTCCGGCGTCTCGCCGCCCGCCGCCACGTCGGCGCGGGCGTCGTTCCAGAACGGGGTGTTGGCGATGACGACGGTGAGCGCGGTCATCGTGCACACGATCACCGTGTCGATGAATGGTTCGAGCAGGGCGACGTAGCCCTCGGTCGCGGGGTTCTTCGTCTTCACGGCCGAGTGCGCGATCGGAGCGGAACCGATGCCGGCCTCGTTGGAGAAGAGGGCGCGCTGGAAGCCGACGATCAGCGCGCCGATCGCGCCACCGGCGACGCCCTCGCCCGTGAACGCCCCGGCGAGGATCTGGCCGAACGCGGCGGGCACCTCGGTGAAGTTGACGAGAATGACGATCAGGCAGGCCGTGACGTAGATGATGCCCATCGCGGGGACGAGCCTGCTGGTGACGGCGCCGATCGACTTGATGCCGCCGATGATCACCGCGCCGACGACGATGGCGAGCAGAACGCCGAAGATGAACGCGGCTCCATCACTGCCAAGGAAGCCCTCATCGCCACCCGTGACGTCCTTGACCTGCGCGAACGTCTGGTTCGCCTGGAACATGTTGCCGCCTGCGAACGCGAAGAACAGCAGCATCACGGCGGCGAGGACGGCGAGCACCCTGCCGAGAATGATCCCGAACTTGTTGCCGAATCGCTCGGCAAGCCCCTTGCGCAGATAGTGCATTGGGCCACCGGAGACGGTGCCGTCCTCGTGGGTCTCGCGATATCTCACGCCGAGCGTGCACTCCACGAACTTGGTGCACATCGCGAGCAGGCCCGCCACGACCATCCACAGGGTCGCGCCTGGTCCGCCGATGGTGACGGCGACGCCGACGCCCGCGATGTTGCCGAGCCCGACTGTTCCCGACAACGCGGATGCGAGTGCCTGGAAGTGGTTGATCTCCCCCGGCTCGTCCTTACTGGTGTACTGGCCTCGCACGAGTTCGGTGGCGAGCTTGAACTTGCGGAACTGTACGAAGCCGAAGTAGATGGTGAAGACGGCCGCGGCGATGACCAGCCAGGCGACGATCCACGGAAACGAGATGCCGCCGATGGTGAGTTCGGCGAATACGAAGTTGGAGAGGCCGTCGGAGATGGGTGTGAAGACCTCGTTGACCCAGTTCTCGATGGAGGAGAGGGTCCCTCCCTCCGCGGCGAGGACATCGGTCGCTGTGCCGGGCGGCGGGTTCGTGGCCACCAGGTGGGTGCTCATGGCAAACATGGATCGAAAGTTGACCCCATCACGTTGGAAATTGGCAAGGCTTGTTGGCAATTTGTTGGTTAATGCGGGAAGAAGTAGGCCAAGTTGAGCGGAACAGACTCAACTTTCCTGACGTTATATGTAGCGATGGGGCCCGTGCCGAGGCCCGGTAGATCTTTCGACCAGAGGTGAGGGGATGGACGCTTTCAATCCGACCACGAAGACCCAGCAGGCGATCTCGTCCGCCGCGCAGGCGGCCGGTATGGCCGGCAACCCCGAGATCTCGCCCGCGCACCTGTTCGGCGCGCTCCTGGCTCAGGGAGACGGTCTGGCCGGGCCGCTGCTGACCGCGGTCGGAGCCGACGTCGAGCAGATCCACAAGGAGCTGGAGCCGATCATCGCGGGGCTGCCCTCCGCCACCGGCGCCACGGTGTCGACCCCGCAGTTCGACGCACACGCCGTCAAGGCACTCACCAACGCGCAGAAGCTGGCGACCGAGCTCGGCGACGAGTACGTCTCCACCGAGCACGTGCTCGTCGGGCTCGCCGCGGAGGGAGGGCCGGTCGCGAGCCTCCTCAACAGGTACGGGGCGACCCCCGACGCGCTGCGCGAGGCGTTCACCAAGGTCAGGGGCTCGGCGAGGGTCACAAATCCCGATCCGGAGGGCACCTACAAGGCACTTGAGAAGTACGGCGTCGACCTCACGGACGCGGCGAGGTCAGGCGAACTCGACCCCGTCATCGGCAGGGACACCGAGATCCGCAGGGTCGTGCAGGTGCTGTCCCGCCGTACCAAGAACAACCCGGTGCTGATCGGCGAGCCCGGCGTCGGCAAGACAGCCATCGTCGAGGGGCTTGCCCAGCGGATCGTCGCCGGTGACGTCCCCGAATCGCTGCGGGGCAAGCGTGTCGTCTCGCTCGACCTCGGCTCGATGGTCGCGGGCGCGAAGTATCGCGGTGAGTTCGAGGAGCGGCTCAAGGCCGTGCTCAAGGAGATCAAGGAGTCCGACGGCCAGGTCGTCACGTTCATCGACGAGTTGCACACGATCGTCGGCGCCGGTGCGTCAGGCGAGGGCGGCGCCATGGACGCGGGCAACATGATCAAGCCCATGCTCGCGAGGGGCGAGCTGCGCATGGTCGGGGCCACGACGCTCGACGAGTACCGCAAGCACATCGAGAAGGACGCCGCACTCGAACGGCGCTTCCAGCAGGTGCTGGTCGGCGAGCCATCGGTCGAGGACGCCATCGGCATCCTCCGGGGGCTTAAAGAGCGCTACGAGGTGCACCACGGTGTCCGCATCACGGATGCGGCACTCGTGTCGGCGGCGACCTTGTCCGACCGCTACATCAGCGCGAGGTTCCTCCCTGACAAGGCCATCGACCTCGTCGACGAGGCCGCGTCGAGGCTCAGGATGGAAATCGACTCGCGACCCGTCGAGATCGACGAGGTCGAGCGTGCCGTCCGGCGCATGGAGATCGAGGAGATGGCGCTGGACAAGGAGGACGACCCCGCTTCGAAGGACCGGCTCGTCGCGTTGCGCGCCGAACTGGCCGAGAAGCGCGAGGAACTGTCGGCACTGACCGCGAGGTGGCAGAACGAGAAGGGCTCGATCGAGAAGGTCAGAGAGCTCAAGGAACAGCTCGAACAGCTGAGGGGCGAAGCGGAGCGGGCCGAACGCGACGCCGACCTCGCGCATGCCGCCGAGCTGCGGTACGGGCGGATCCCCTCGCTGGAGAAGGAGCTCGCCACGGCAACGGAGGTCACGCAGGCGAAGGCCGACGTGATGCTCAAGGAGGAGGTCGGCGCCGACGACGTCGCGGACGTCGTGAGCGCGTGGACCGGCATTCCCGCAGGCAGGTTGCTCGAAGGCGAGACGGGCAAGCTGTTGCGCATGGAGGAGGAGCTGGGGACTCGGGTCGTCGGCCAGGCCGACGCGGTGCGGGTCGTCTCCGATGCCGTGCGAAGGGCAAGGGCCGGGGTGGCCGACCCCGACCGGCCCACCGGATCGTTCCTGTTCCTCGGCCCGACCGGGGTCGGAAAGACCGAGCTGGCGAAGGCACTCGCGGAATTCCTCTTCGACGACGAGCGCGCCATGTTGCGCATCGACATGAGCGAGTACAGCGAGAAGCACAGCGTCGCCCGGCTCGTCGGCGCTCCCCCCGGCTACGTCGGGTACGACCAGGGCGGTCAGCTCACCGAGTCGGTGAGGAGACGGCCGTACTCGGTCGTGCTGCTCGACGAGGTCGAGAAGGCACACCCCGACGTCTTCGACGTGTTGCTTCAGGTGCTCGACGACGGGAGGCTCACCGACGGCCAGGGTCGTACGGTCGACTTCCGCAACACGATCCTGGTGCTGACCTCGAACCTCGGTTCGCAGGCGATCGCGGATGCCTCGCTCGACGAGCGGCAGCGCAAGGACGCTGTGCTCGCCGTGGTGCAGCGGCACTTCAAGCCGGAGTTCCTGAACCGGCTCGACGACATCGTGGTCTTCCACGCGCTCGACACGGAGCAACTGGCTTCCATTGTGGACATCCAGGTGCAGGCGCTCGGGAGGCGGCTTGCACAGCGGAGGCTGACGCTGGAGGTCACGCCGGCCGCGAGGGAGTGGCTCGCGCTCAACGGCTTCGACCCGATCTACGGTGCTCGCCCGCTGCGGCGGCTCGTGCAGTCGGCGATCGGTGACGAGCTGGCCCGCAAGCTGCTCGGAGGCGAGATCAGGGACGGCGACACGGTGCTGGTCGACATACCCGAGATCGAAGCTGGTGAAGGCGCGCTCAGGGTCTCGCGAGCGGGATAAACCGAAAGGGTAGCTCCGACACGGCCCGCTGATCTTGGTCAGCGGGCCGTGCGAGATACCCTGGTCGCGTGGGTATTCCAGCGTGGATCTGGTTCATCATCGCCGCCGTCGCCGCGGTGGCTGGACTCGCCTTGCTCACCGTCGACAGAGCGAAGGAGAGTTCGCGCAATCGCGAGCGCGCACGCTGGGCTGAGCTGCGCGGTTGGCAGTACGTGGAAGAGGACGACCGCTTGCCTCAGCAGTGGGCAGGCGGCGCCATCGGGTACTTCGGTGCCTCCTCCGCTGTCAACGTCGTCGCGGGCTCGACCTTCACCTCGGACGGTCGCAGGCCCGTCTTCGTCTTCGACATCGAGGCCGACGGGATGATTCCCGCCGTGCTCGTCGCCGTTCGGTGCAATCGGCTTCATCCCGTGCTACTCGAACTGTGGCTGGCGAGTGTGCCGTTCCAGCGTGCGGAGATGCCGGAACTGCTCGGTCCCGTCGGGCAGCGGTACGCCTTCGCCGACGACGTCACGGCGGCGCGGTCGCTCATCACGCAGGAACTCGTCGATGCCGCTGACGCGCTCGGTGGCGATGTCGGCGTCGCCTGGCTCGAAAACGAGTGGGTGCTCGCCAGCGTCGCGCCCAACGTCGGCCCTTCGCGGCTTGAGCGGTTGCTACGCGATCTCGGCGAAATCGCCGACATCGTCGACCCGTTCGACGAGGAGTACGGCGGGCAGTTGGAGGCCGAACCCGAGCTCACCACCGAAGAACGCGCCCGCCAACAGGGCTTTTAAGCGCCTCAGCCGAGGTCGAGGGTTCCCGAGAGGGAGGTCAGCTCGCCCGGCAGTTCTCCGCGCGGGCCGTCGTGCTCGTCGCGCGGCCAGTCGGCAGGTTCCGGCGGCTCGGGCTGTACCGGTTGTGCGGGTGGTTCCGGCTCTTCGGCGAAGTGGGAGAGGTCGAGCGTGCCGGTGAACCGACCGTCGTCGCGGACCGACAGTTCGAGATAGGTGACGGCGGGTCTGTCCGGCTCAAGGCCCGCGGCATAGCCCTCGGCGTAGGCGTCGCTGTCCATGTCGCCGCCAGACAACGCGGCGTAGTCGAGGTCGGCTGTCGTTCCGTCGGTTGCCGCGAGATAGCCACGGACAAACGACAGGTACTCGCTTGCAGTGTTCTCCATCTGGAGTTACTTCCCCGTCCGGGTGAGGCGTGGCGCCCCCTAATGGCTTATGGAACATACTTCCTGTCGCCATGGCGGCTGCGTCGAGGGGAGCCGACGCGACCTCACCGAGACCGCCCAACTTCGCCGACCGTACAAACGGGGCACTACGGTCCATATCCATGCCAGTCGCATTGATCACCGGAGCCACGGCGGGTATCGGCGCCGCTTTCGTTCGCAGGCTTGCCGCGGAGCACTACGACCTCATCCTCGTCGCAAGGGACGAGCAGCGGCTTTCCACGATCTCGGCGGAGGTCACCGAGCGCCACGGCGTCACCGTCGAGTCCCTGCCGGCGGACCTCGCAACCCAGGAGGGACGGCAGCTCGTCGAGCGCAAGCTCGGAGCCGCGCCCGTCGACCTGCTCGTCAACAACGCGGGTCTCGGCCTCGCAGGCGAGTTGTGGACCGCGTCGCAGGAGGATCTTCAACGTCAGCTCGACGTCAACGTCACGGCGGTGCTGCGGCTCACCAGGGCCGCGCTGCCCGGAATGCTCGACAGGGGTCGCGGCGACGTCATCAACGTGTCGAGTGTCGCTGGGTTCTTCTCGGGAAGGGGCTCGACCTACACGGCGAGCAAGAGCTGGGTGACCTCCTTCTCCGACGGGCTTGCCTCGGCGCTGCGCGGATCGGGAGTAAGGGTGCTTGCCCTGTGCCCCGGCTTCACCAACACCGAGTTCCACTCGCGGGCGGGGCTTGAGAAGTCGGGACCGAAGCTGTTCTGGCTCAGCGCGGAGCGGGTGGTCGGTGAGGCGCTGGCCGATCTGCGGCGCGGCAAGGTCATCTCGGTGCCGAGCCCGCAGTACAAGCTCGTCGTCGCGATCGGAAAGCTGTTGCCACGTGGTCTGGTTCGCATGATCGGTGGTCGCTTCGCGGGGCGCGACCGAACCTGACCAGTACTCATGCCAGACTTGCTGGCCGTGGCGAACCCCTCCTTGGATCAAGCGGCGAAGATCGAACTGGCCCGGCTGGTCACCGAACTGTGTGTTGTTCGGGGCACCGTGACCCTCTCCTCGGGCAAAGAGGCCGATTACTACATCGATCTGCGCAGGGCGACTCTTCATCATGCCGCCGCGCCGCTCATCGGCACGCTGCTTCGCCAGCTGACCGCCGACTGGGACTACGTCGCCGTCGGCGGGCTCACCCTTGGCGCTGATCCGGTTGCGACGGCCATGCTGCATTCGGCGGCGGGCGACGGCATGGTGCTCGACGCCTTCGTCGTGCGCAAGGCGGTCAAGGAACACGGCATGCAGCGGCGGATCGAGGGCATGGAGGTCGCGGGCCAGCGGGTGCTCGCCGTCGAGGACACGTCGACGACGGGCGGAAGCGTGCTCACCGCCGTCGACGCGCTCGGCGAGGCGGGGGCGACGGTCGTCGGCGTCGCCACGGTCGTCGACAGGGGGACGGGCGCGAAAGAGGCCATCGAGAAAACGGGCCTCCCCTATCGGTATCTGCTCGATCTGGATGACCTCGGCCTCGCGTGAGCGAAGCACAGGCCGGTGTTATTCAACTGAGACCCACCGTAAAAATTGCTCTCGACCTGCGGATGTAGCACTTCCCCATAACGCTCGACAGATCGTTCTTTCGACACCTCACGCCCTTTTTCGGAGTAACGTCGCAGGTGTCGGGGGCAGCGATTGGGGACAGGTGGGGCGATGCTTGAGTTCTTCACCGGACTCACGACAGCGGTCCATTTTCTCGCGTTGATCTACATCGGTCTTGGCGGCTTTCTTGCCTGGAAGTGGCCGAAGACGATCTTTGTGCACGTTTTCTTCGCTTTGTGGGGCGTTGCGGTCAACGTCCTTCCGTTGCCATGCCCACTGACCGTGCTGGAAGACTATTTGCGCGAGCTGCGCGGACTCGGCCCGTTGTCCGGCGGCTTCAACGAGTACTACATCTACGGCACGATCTTCCCGAGGGAAGCCCTGCCGGTCGTCGGTGTTCTCGCGCTCCTGCTCGTCGTCGTTTCCTACATCGGGGCATACCTGCGCTGGCGCAACAAGCATCACGGCGTCCCTGAGCGCAGGGTCGGCATCAGCTGAGCGAGAATGGCCGGGTGATCGACGAGGCCGGGGCAGGGCCCACCGAGTGGGGTTCCCGTGGTGAGGTCGGTGTCGGGCCGTGGGAAGGGCCGCTGCCTGACGACGAACGCTACGACCCCGAACTGCTGCTTGAGGGCGACCGGCGCAACGTCGTCGACGTCTACCGGTACTGGCGCAGGGAGGCGATCGTCGCCGACATGGACGGCAGACGGTACCCGTTCCATGTCGCCATCGAGAACTTCCAGCACGACCACAACATCGGAACCGTCGTCAGGACGGCGAACGCGTTCGCCGCGGCCTCGGTGCACATCGTCGGCAAACGCAGGTGGAACCGGCGCGGCGCGATGGTCACCGATCGCTACCAGCACCTCTACCACCAGCCGGAAGTCGCCGACCTCGCCGAGTTCGCGACCGAGCGAGGTCTGGCCATCGTCGCCGTCGACAACACGCCTGGCGCACTGCCGATCGAAACGGCGGAACTGCCGCGCGAATGTGTACTGCTGTTCGGCCAGGAAGGCCCGGGGCTCTCCGAAGAGGCACAGCGGCACGCCACGATGGCCGTCTCGATCGCCCAGTTCGGCACGACGAGATCGATCAATGCCGGTGTGGCCGCTGGAATCGTCATGCACTCGTGGATCAGGCAGCACGCCGACCTTTCCACGGCGTGGTGACCTGATCAGGCCGGTGCCAGCTCGACGGGGATGCCGTTGAGCACCGCTGTTCCCGAAGGGACGTCGATCACCAGGTCGTCGGCGAGCAGGTTGGAGTTGGCCCCCGCGTGCGCGGTCGCGACGGCCGTCCGTACGCCTGCGACGTCGTGGCCCCAGCCGTGCGGGATGCTGACCACTCCCCGCCTGACCACGTCGGTGATCTCGACGGGCAGTTCGATCTTGCCGGTACGTGCCGTCACGACCGCGGTGCCGCCGTCGACGAGGCCGATGCGTACCGCGTCGTCCGGGTGGACCTGGACCGTGCAGCGGTTGGATCCCCTGACCAGCGGCTCCACGTTGTGCATCCACGAGTTGTTCGAGTTGAGCTGCCTTCGCCCGATCAGAACGAGCTGGCTTTCCACCTCGTCGTCCAGCGTCGCGACGAGTCGTGGCACATCGCCGGTGATGGCATCCGGTGCCAACTCGATCTTGCCGCTCGCGGTGCACAGGACGTCGGGGATCCGTGACGTGAGCGGGCCGAGGTCGATGCCGTGCGGGGCAGCTTCCAACTCGGCGAGCGTCAGATCGTAGGGCCCGGCCCTCAGCATCAGGTCGAGCAGCCGCTCCGGCCCTTCGCGCTCACCGGCGACAGCCTTGTCGAGCCCCGCCCTGCCCGCGATCTCGTCCGCGACGAGTCCGTCGAGAGCGTCGACGTCGGCGCGGGGTCCCATACCGTTGACGACGCCGAGCAGCCGCAGCAACGTTCGCCAGTCCTGGGGAACGTCGGTGTCGAAGGTCGCCGGTGTCCAGTTGGCGACGTTGCGCACGGCGATCTGGTACAGCGAGAGGTCGTAGTGCGGGCGCTCAAGCGGCACGGTACCGGGAAGAATCACGTCGGCGTGCCGGGTCGTCTCGTTGAGGTAGATGTCGAAGGACACCATGAAGTCGAGCTGCGACAAGGCTTCCGAGAGCCTGCCCGCGTTGGGCGCGCTGAGGCACGGGTTGCCAGCGACCGTGAACAATCCGCGCACCTGATCGGATCCGGGAGTCAGAATCTCGTCGGCAAGCGTCGCGATCGGGACCTCACCGAAGACCTCGGGAAGCCCTCGTACCCTTGTCCGCCAACGACCAGAGGTGAATGGCCTGCGGCGACCCTTGGTGCTGTTGTACTGGCCCGCCGCCGCGAGCGGGAACATCGCACCGCCCTCGGCGTCCAGATTTCCGGTGAGGACGTTGAGAACGTCGACGAGCCAACTGGCGAGGGTGCCGAACGACTGGGTCGTCGTGCCCATCCTTCCGTACACCACCGCCCTCGGCGCGTCGGCGAGTTCCCTTGCCATGCGGCGGATTTCGCCAGGCTCGATTCCGGTGGTCGGCGCGACGGCCTCAGGGGTGAACGGCTGGGCGAGCGCGAGGATGTCCTCGACCCCGTTGACGTGATCGGTGAGCCTGCCGAGCGTGATCCGTTGTTCGGCGAACAACACGTGAACGAGAGAGAACAACAGCAGAGCGTCCGTACCGGGCCGGATGGCGTGGTGCTCGTCGGCGACTTCCGCGGTTCTCGTCCTGCGGGGGTCGACGACGACGATCTTTCCTCCCCGCTTGCGGATGTTCCGCAGCCTTCCCCTGACATCGGGCGCGGTCATCAGACTTCCGTTTGACACCAACGGATTTGCACCGAGCAGGAGCAGGTGTTCGGTGCGATCGAGGTCGGGGACGGGAATGGAGAAGCCCGCGCCGAAGAGGTATCCGGAGGAGTAGTGCTTGGGAATCTGGTCTGCGGTACCGGCCGTGTAGAAGTTCTTGGTACCAATGGCTTTGAACAACGCGCGGCCGTAGAGGGCGATGGAAAGATTGTGTGCTGCGGGGTTTCCCGCGTAGACGGCGAGCGCGTCTCTGCCGTGCTCGGCGAAGAGCGAGGTCAACCGCTCGTCGATCACCTCGAACGCCTCGTCCCACGGCACCTCGGTGAACGCGCCCCCGCGCTTGACGAGCGGCGTGGTGATCCGGTCGGGGTCGTGGTGCAGCGCGCCGAGCGAAGCACCCTTCGGGCACACGTAGCCATGGGAGAAAACGTCGTCGGCGTCACCGCGTACTCCGGTCACCGAATTGCCTTCGTGTGTCACAGCCAGACCGCAGGTGGCCTCGCACAAAGGACATGTGACATGCGCCGTCGCCATTCGCCCATCGTTCTATACAACGGGCGGCAAGTCGAGGGCCGGTGTGAGATCAGCCGGTGCCGAGCAGTGAAACGGGCCCGCCGGTTCTGTCCTCAGTGGACGGTGGAATCGGTCGCGTGCACGAAGCGGGGTGGCAGCCGGATCGTCCTCGACCGCATCCCGGGATCGGCGAGCCTCGCGAGCAGAAGTTCGATGGCGTGCGCGGCGATGTCGGCCGCCGGAGCCACGAGATCCGTACCGGGAGGGCCTGCCGACTCCGGCGACTCGGACGCGTCGAAGCAGCACACCGCGAGGTCGGCGCCGAGCCGGAGTCCTCGCCGGTTCGCCTCGTGCCGCACGCCGTCGAGCACGGTCTCGTCGGTGATGATCAACGCTGTTGGGGCGGGTGCCGTCCCGAGAACTCGCCGTGCTGCCGTTTCCGCTCCCGTCGCGGTGGAACCGGCGCAGGCGATCAGCCCCGAGGTCCACGGAATGCCCGCGCGGCCCAGCCCGAGCCGATAGCCGAGCGCGCGCTCGTCGCTGCTCGCGCCGGTGGCGCCGCTGATGAACCCGATGCGATGGTGACCGAGCGCGACCAGCCGCAGGGTCAGCGCCGCCGTCGACTCGGTGTACTCGGTGGCGACCTTGTCGACGTCGACCCCTTCGGTGATGTGGTCGACGAGCACGGTCGGAATACCGAGCCTCAGCGCTTCCGCGACCACGGTGTCGTCGTCTCTCGCCGGGGTCAGCAGAAGACCGTCGACGCCCCGCGCGCACAACATCCTGACGGCGGCCCGTTCAGCCGCGATGCTGTCCGTCGCGGCGAAGGTCGCCGCGCAGCCCGCGCTTTTCGCGACTCGCTCGATGGCCGCGGACAGATCCACCGACCGCGCACCCGCGCCGGAGCCGATCACGACGCCGAATCGGTACGCGACGCGGGTGGCCCACGGTGCTTGTGCTGGCGACGGTGCGCTCATGGGGACTCCAAGGAAAGGCTGCGGCGACGCTAACCCTCCTGGCCTAACGAAGGGGGTCGTTGAGCAGCAGTGCTACCCGATGTTCACCTTTCTGAGTGAACGAGGTCGCAGCCGCAGGACTGCCGGTGCCTGAGTACGGGAGGCAGGCGCACGGTCTCCGGCGCCCGCTGTGGGTCGTTGATCCTCGCGAGCAGCAAGCGGACCGCCTGTCTGCCAATGTCGCCGATCGGTTGTGCCATCGTCGTCAGCGGTGGGTCGACGAGGTCGGCCCACTCGGTCTCGTCGTATCCGACGACGGCGATGTCCTCCCCGATGCGGATCCGTCGCCTGCGGGCTTCGCGAAGCACGCCGACCATCATCGCGTCGTTCGCGACGACGACCGCCGTCGGCGGTTCCGGTTTTGCCAGCAGCGCCGCGAACGCTGCGGCACCACCGACCTGCTCTGAATGTCCCGGCACGACGAGGTCGGGGTTCCAGGCAAGACCCGCTCTGCCAAGGCCGAGTCGGTAGCCGAGGGTGCGTTCCTCGCTCGTCGCCAGTCCGTTGGTGCCGCTGATCAGGCCGATCCTGCGGTGGCCGAGCGAGGCGAGGTGTTCGGTGAGTGCCGACGTCGACTGGATGTTCTCGACGCCGACCTGATCGACGTCGTTCCTGGTCGCGACCCTGTCGACGAGCACGGTCGGGATCCCGAGCGAGACCAGTTCGCTGACCACCGGCCCGTCGCCGGGAACCGGCGTCAGCAGCAGTCCCTCCACCCTGCGGGCCCTCAGCGCGCGGACGATGGCCTGTTCGGTGTCAACGGTGTCGTGGGTGTCGGAAAGCAGCACGGTGTAGCCTGCGCTCGCCGCCTCCCGCTCGATGGTCTGCATCAGCACCGCGAAGTACGGATTGGCGAGCAGTGAGATGGCGACGCCGATGGAACGGGTGCCGCCGGTGACGAGCGACCTCGCGATGACGTCGCCGGTGTAGCCGGTCTGCTCCACCGCCGCGAGCACCGCGGCGCGGGTCTCGGGCGCGACGGCCCTGGTGCCGTTGACGACGTGCGAGACGGTGGTGATCGAGACGCCGGCGAGCTCGGCGATGTCGCGCTGGGTTGGCCGGGTCGATCTCGGCGGAGGCATGACCGTCCCTTCACCTTAGAATAGTCGGCAAGCGTTTGCGCAAACGCTTGCGAAGAGCATAGAGCCTGTTTACCTTCCAGGCGTAACCGGCGTGCCTCACTGGTCGAGGAGGGTGCAAGGCGTGCGCGTGCTGCTGGCGGGGTTGTGCACCGTCGACCTGGTGCAGCGTGTCGACGAGCTGCCCGCGCCCGGCCAGAAGGTGGCGTCGTTGTCGGTCAGGGTCGCGGCAGGCGGACCCGCGACGAACGCGGCCGTGACGGTGGCGGCACTCGGCGGCGAGGCGGTGCTGGTCACCGCGCTCGGCGCGCATCCGCTCGCAAGCCTGGCGCGTGCCGATCTCGACGCATGCGGTGTGCGCGTCCACGATGTCGCGGCCGGCGCTCTCGATCCGCCCGCGGTGAGTGCCGTGGCCGTCAGGGAACGCGACGGAGAACGCACCGTCGTCTCGCGCAACGCGGGCTCTTTCCTGGCCGAACTCGGCTCGGCCGAGCTTGCGGAGGCGACGCGGGCCGACGCGGTGCTCGTGGACGGTCACCATCCCGAACTGGCGATGGCGACAGCACGGGCGGCGAAGGCGGAGGGGATTCCGCTCGTGGTCGACGCGGGGAGCTGGAAACCGGTGTTCGCCGAGTTGTTTCCGCTCGCGGACGCGGCCGACATCATCGCCTGCTCCGCGCAGTTCGACCCGCCGGAGGGAACCGTGCCCGCCGCCCCCTCGGTGGTTGCCACAGCCGGAGCGGCACCTGTTCGATGGTGGCGCGGTGGGCGTTGCGGCGAGGTTCCAGTGCCCCGGGTTGCCGCGAAAGACACCCTCGGTGCTGGCGACGTCTGGCACGGCGCACTGGTGTCGAGGATCGGGACGTTGCCGCTGGTCGAACTGATCGAGTTCGCCAACGAGGTCGCGGCGGAGCGAGTGCGACACGTCGGGCCACGAAGCTGGATCGCCCCGGTGAGGGCGAAGATGGGAGTGAGATGACGTCGTT